>CAZLUF010000005.1:19762-24869 GCA_964562645.1 uncultured Candidatus Peribacteria bacterium | reverse complement strand
GGTACCGCCCGCTTTGAGCTACGTGTGATCTACACGCTCATTCACATACTTTTTACTTCAGGGGAGGCGTCCAAAAACCTGAGCCTGTGGTGAGCTTGCCGAACCAGCGGGTGGTGGGATTGGCGCATTGGTTTTTGGTGAGTTTCTTTGGTTACTTTCTTGTCTGGTAGACAAGAAAGTGACAAACAGCTGAGTCTTTTGGTCGCTCTAAACTAATGACCTCGCCAAAAAATATTCCATTACTCCAAATCATTTACCCGGCGCTCATGACGACCACCATCAAACCCCGTCGCTAAAAAGATATCGGCCATGTCACAACCAAGTTTTGGATCGATAAATCGACCACCCATACTGAGGACATTAGCATTATTGTGAGCCCGGGCTAAGCGGGCGATCTCTACCGAATACCCAACTGCAGCGCGAATACCTTTTACTTTATTAGCTGCAATAGCCTCACCATTGCCGCTGCCGCCAAAAATGAACCCTGGGATCCCCTGTTCTAACACTACTGCACAGGCACTCCTGATAATCGCCGGGTAATCTACCGATTCCTCAGAGAATGTACCCTGATCAATCACATCGTAGCCCTGACTTAATAGGTGAGCTTTAATAGCCTCTTTTAAAGTGTAACCACCGTGATCAGTACCAAGAACAACGCGTTTGGGAGTGCTCATACCCGTACTCTAGCAGCGCTACACGTTAGTGGTAGAGAAAATCCTTGATTTGACAAATATTAATAATCTTATATTATAACATCCTTTTTTATCATACATGTACCCTAAGACCGAATCTGTTCCGGCCAGTTATCGCCTGCTCCGCGAGGTGGAAGCTCCTACCCTGGAAGCAGTGAATCAGGCTTTACAACAAAAAGATCAGGGCCCATTAACTAGCAACGAAACGCTTCGACTGCGTAAGTTAGACGAAGAAACCCGTAGGCATTTACGTGAATGCATGGCTGCAAGCACGCCCGTACATTTTGGTGAACAGGCATTGCAAGTACGCAGCGAAACAACCAGTAAGCTCTCTACAGTAAAAGAAGCTATTGATTTACATCTGCAGCATAACAAAAAAGTTCGGGTCAATTTGCCATTTGAAAATCTCAAAAAATACCCATTAGCCGAGCTAATGGATTTGGCACGTTTTATGAAAGAACGCCAAGGTATTCTGAAAAATCCCGACGTTATCTCGGCAGTATTTTTAGCCATTCGCTCACGCGCTTATACATACCGCGAGCTACTCGATATCATACATATTCACGCCGAATACAACGAGCCTATGACACTGAGGCTCAAGACCGAGGCGCTGGAACAATTATCTCAGGCTAAGTTAGTAGAACTACATTCGTTAGTGACTACGAGTATGCCATGCCTAAAAAATCCCGAAGTAGCATTTGTCCTTCGGCAAGCAATCCAGGCCAAAGAACCAGCACCAGTTACTCCGGTACCGCGTAGTACTGCTTTTGACTGGGTACGTAGCCGCGATGAACAAGCACCATTACAGCGTGAGGCCGAAGTAGCCGCTATTGATGAAATTCGCTCAAAAACTGGCTGGCGCGGTTTAGGCAAAGCCATTAGTGGTTTTATGGGCAAAATGTGGGGCAAAAAGTCGGCTACTGCAGAAAATGAATGGGCGAGTGCAAGCGCCTAAAACAACTTGTCATTTGCCTTTTAACCGTCTATAAACGCGGCCCATGCTACTCGAAGCCACACAACCGGCCACGCGCTTAGATGGCAGATATGAGCAAGTCGAGACACGCGAAGTGATGCTTGCTACTGAACGCACAGTACGCGATTTACGAGTGGAACAGAGTCGTGAAGTACGCGTGTTATTTGATCACGATGGGCACCAGGTTATTCACGATGACGAGCTGAAAAATGATCTAGCTCCACAAGAGTTTCGATCGTTGTCACACCTGATTGCTTGCATGAAACGCACTGGCTGTCATGGCACGATCATCATCGAAACCATGGTCGAATTAGAGGCCATACTCGCCCTCCCTTCGAACGCTATTTCAGGGTTAAAAATCAAAACGCATAATCCCGATGTAAAGGCGAGGCTACGTACCAACGTACGCACACACGAAGGCAAACGCGTACAAGTGGCCGATGTCCTACGCACTGGTGGAACCCTAGAAGTACACAATGCCATAACCACTGGCCCTACTGTTGAGCCAACATTCCAAGATTCCGCTGGCCTCAACAAGCGACATATCGCTCATCAGTTCTCCGAAAAAATCACACTGATCCGTACCCGCCTACGCAGTGGCCAAGTTGCTCGCGTGAGCTTACCGGGCCCCATTTTATTCCATCAGCCCGATATCGCTTTACTGTTACACGATAAACTAGAGTTCCCCCAGTTGCTGATTTTTACTGAAGAATCGCTGCGCCACATTACCGCTGCTATACGCGAAAAATATGGACCCGGTGCTTCATCGCTTCTCTGTAAAGCCATGGCTGGCGAGCCGCTCAATGCCGAACAAAAGGTACGTATGCATAAGCGCATTACTGATTTAAGCAAAGGTAATTACGAGATCGACCCAATAGACGACGTCGAACTCGAGAAGTTACCAATTGATCAACATAGCATTTCTGAGTCCCAAATATTCACCCGCGAGCAAGGCGCAGCCAACGATTATTTTCCCTCAGCGGCAAGCGCGAGCAAATTGCCAGTGCACAAGGTTGATCAACGTATTCTAGAAAACGATAGAGCGACTACCCCACAACGCGTGCTGACCCACTCAGTAGAACCGCCGGCTCGTCAAAACCTATGGGCACGCACTAAAAGACTCTTTTCTTCTTTTCGTAACGCTATATGAACCACCCAAGTACCCCGGAACATCCACTGGAAACAGCTGGGAATATTCCTGGCCACACTACTGTTCCACGCCTGGTAGTTTCGAGCCGCGCTGAATTACTGACGATGCTATCTACTCTAGCCCCTGAAACACGTACTGTCCGGGTGCACGTAGCCAATGCTCGTTCAGTTGGATCAGAGGGCCACACCTTACGTCGTGAGTTGGCGGAACTTATGCGAGGAGGCAAACCGATGCCTGCTGTCAGTACAGCTACCCAGGTTGTAAAGCAGCGTGGTGACATACAGCAACTGCTAACGCATCTCACAAATTTAATGCAGTTGGCACAACAGAAAAGCCCGTTTCGTACTACCAATATTCGCCTCACTACCGATCAACTACGTCAGTTAAAAAATCACGAAGTGGCTGCATTGCACTTACGTATCTCGCAGTGTTTACCGCTGGGAGTGTTTGGTGATGAAATCCGAGGCCAAGCCTTGTTAACACTTGTGCAGAAAGAATATAACCGTCGCCAAGGCGTAGATGATAATAGCGACGACATTGATGAAGATACTGTCGATCTCTCTTCACGGGCACACTCCGATCACCATCCGCATGACGGCTCGATCACCCGTACTATGCGCTTGTGAGATCTGATACTCTAGGCGCATGAGTCGCCACTACCTTATTGCCGCCAACTGGAAAATGAACCCCGCTCCAGCCGGGTTTAATTCCGCTAAATCAGCTTATACAACTCAGCCAAATATCGAAGTTGTCGTCTTTCCCAGTGCCCTCGATATTTCTAATTGTGTCCAAGCCCATATTATAACTGGTGGACAATGTGGTCACGCTGCTGAATGCGGGGCTTATACCGGAGATATTAATATGAGTATGCTCAAAGCTGCTGGCTGCACGCATGTGCTTTGTGGCCACAGCGAACGCCGCAAGTATCACCATCAAACTGATTTGCTGGTAGCCGGAGAAGCACAAGCCGCACTTGCAGCTGGGCTAGTGCCAATTGTCTGCATTGGCGAGACAACTCTCGAACATAGACAAGGGCACGCCAAAGAGGCAATTCAGCGACAACTCCACGCTATTCCTGCCGAAACCACTATTATTGCTTACGAACCCACCTGGGCCATTGGCACAGGCAATACCGCTACCCCCGAAATCATCGAGGATATGCACTCATTCATTCGTACCCTGCCAGGACGAAAAAATGTGCGCTTGCTCTACGGTGGATCCGTCACTGCGCAAAATGCTGCCGCAATTTTGTGCTTACCAGATGTCGATGGTGCACTGGTAGGTGGCGCCTCGCTCAAGCCAACTGAGTTTGCCGCCATTGTGGCAGCTGCCCAGGCACTGAGTACTCAGTAACTATTTCGCAGATTTACGCTGTGGCTCCAGTACTTGGCTAAACTGCCAGTTAAAAATAATAACAGCCGCAATGGAGAGATTGGCGATAGTCGTCGCAAACAGATTCAGTATGGCCGTAGCCGAAAAATTAGGCAGACTGCCCGTGGCCACCGCAATACCTGCTGTTAAGGACACCGGGAAAACGACTAACAATTGCAATGACCAAATCGAAAGTGCACACAGCGAAAAGTTTTTAAGGAGCACTCCCAGGCGACCACGGCTGATACGCTCCGAGTGTTCCATGGCTTTCTGCAATGAGACACGTTCGCGCACCAAAAAGGTAAAGGCAAAAGAATAGCGCAAACCATAGATCACCAATGTCACCACGCTCGCGATAATGAGCAGGCCACCTAGTGCATACAACGGCCAAGCTGCCTGCATAGCATTGGCTACAATCACCAAAAACAAACCCAGTAGGGCCAGCCAACCATACGACCAGAAAAAGATACGAATGGGCAATAAGACAAATGGCACCAAGTACGGCACGGTCTGCTTCAGCGTGCGCGCAATATCCACTGGCTGATGCTGCGCTGCCACGAGTGTGTAAAACACCTGCGCTGCCACACTGAAAATAAGTGTGATAATAGAAAGTACAAAGAATATGAGGAGCAGAGCTGCCGTGGCACCACTTTGCCCATTGGTAATTCCAAGGTAATCCCCTACTACCACCATGGCAGATTGCGGCAAAGCAAACAGCAACGCGCTTAATACCAATGTTGATTGATGCGATTGCATGTGCTTCCATGTACGGAGCGCCAGAGTGCGAAAGGCATCGTGTTTAACCATACCCCCATGCTAGGGAGTCAAAAGTAGCCTGACAATTGGCTTCCTATTGCGAATAGTGCAAAATCAATCACAGTAGTACCCATTCGCCCGCACCCACATTACGTGCTCCCCCCG
>CAZLUF010000005.1:15213-19752 GCA_964562645.1 uncultured Candidatus Peribacteria bacterium | reverse complement strand
CCGTCAGCTCCATCATGGTTAATGTGGCATTCACTGTAGCTGCAGCCAACCCGGAACGAGCCACAATATCATCGATAGTCTGAGGAACTGGCGCAAGAATGGTGTAGATCTTCTCTTCATCTGGACTGCTTGGAACAAAGCTAGAGCCAGTAGTTGGTGCATTCTCTACTGCGATCCTGAGATCACGAAGCACTTCATCTGGATGTGTCACCAATTTGGCACGATCGCTACTAATCAACTGATGCGCACCTTCAAAGTTAGGATCGAACACCAATCCTGGCGCTGCCCACACGGGCCGGTTGTAATCGAACGCTAAATCAGCGGTAATGAGCGCTCCGCTACCCGCCGGGGCCTCGAGCACCAACGTGCCCCGCGCCAGGGCGGCAATGATGCGGTTACGCGCCGGGAACGTGTACGTATCTGGAGGCATAAATAGCGAAAATTCGCTGAGAATCACTCCGCCGGTTGCCACAATGGTATCGGCCAATTTGGTGTTGGTTTTAGGATAGATAGACCCTAAACCATGGCCAACCACTGCCACTGTTTTACCTTTTGCGGCTAATGTCTCTGCGGCCACAGCGGTATCGATACCCAGTGCCAAACCACTGACCGTCACCAAACCAGAGCGGACAAATTTGGGCACAAAATGTTCAACGAGGCGCTTGCCATACGCGCTCATTTTGCGGGTACCTACCACCGCAACACTTGGTTGTGACAGCACAGAAAGATCGCCCCGGGCATATAAAAACACTGGCGCATCGGGAATATCCAGTACGCTTGTGGGGAAAGACGGATCTTCCAGAGTAAGGAATTGTGTGCCTGTTTTGGCCATGTGAGCACGTACGCGCGAGGCATTGAACTCCTCGGACATCACGAGCACGCGTTCGATGGTGTCGTTACGGCACCCCAACCCCTGCAAGAATTCGGGACTAATATGCTTGGCTGCCTCTTGCAGCGTACCGAATACTTCGCACACAGCTGTATAGCGATCTCGATTGAGAATATTAAGGTGCGACCAGAGCAAAGCGGCATCGAGAGCGTCCATAGGCGTAGTGTACGCGCCCAAACAAACGATGCTATCCCATTGATCAACCAATATCGAGCATAGTCCTTTTTGGTGGCCAACTAGAGCAGAACGCTGTTCTGTGTATAAAAAGAACATTCAGTAAAGTGCTTAAGAAATCTTGTCAGTTAGCACTTTTTCCCGCATGCTGGGTCGGCCCTAAAGAATTGCCAGCATCGTTCGCCTTAGTGCCACCTTAGCTCAGCGGTAGAGCATCGGTATCGTAAACCGAGGGTCTCGGGTTCAAATCCCGAAGGTGGCTCCATTTATTTGACAATATATTAAATAATTATAGATTACCGAACCCCTCTCCCAAGGGTGTTCTTTTGCAGCATTGTTGTAGCAGTACCACTGTATCTATCTCTCCCAACATAGATAGACCGGTACTGTTACGTGTCGTTGACCAATCGGAGCATGAGCTACCAGTCGACGAGTTCCGCGTAGTCCAACAGTATGGAGAAGTGACATGTTCAGAAAGCAGGGAGATGTGTGGACTCCCAAATTCACCACACACGCACTTGGCACGGCATTCGCAGCGGGTGATTGGAATGTAGGCCCCGGAGGTGGCCGATTCATTCCTGTTATGCGCAAAGAACTGCCGCTCGCCAAGAAAGCCAGAGCCATCAAAGCGGCAGGGGCTACCCACATGGAATTCCATGATACGGAAGCCATGCCCAAAGATGCCGAACAGATTGCCAAGATTGTCCGCGAGGCTGGTCTGGGTATCCACATGGCCACGGCCAACTTGTTCAAGCGCAGGGAATTCGTGAACGGCAATTTTGGCTGTCGCGATCCGAAAGTCCGCCGCAAGGCCATCAAGTACACCAAAGACTACATCGCCACAGCAATCGAGGTGTATGGAGCCGAAGTGTACGTCTACTGGAACGGCAGCTCAGGTAGCGACGTGCCACTGGGCACAGACTACATGGGCGCATACCAGCGGACGGCCGAATGTCTCACCGAAATCGCCACATGGATGTACAAGACGTACGGAAATGAGCGAGCGATCCCCATCTGCATCGAGCCCAAACCCAACGAACCGCGGGGATTCAACTTCCTTGCCGACGTGGGCGAAGCTCTGGCAGTGATCGCGATGATGCCGAAGGAGATTCAATATCTGGTCGGCCTCAACGTGGAAACCTGCCATTCGCAGATGGCGGGCAAACGCTTTGCGGTTGAACTGGGTCTGGCCGCCGCGGCCGGAAAGCTCTATTACATTCACCTGAACGGCGGCTCCCAAGGCCCTCGTTTCGATGAAGACCGAGCCTTCGGCGATCTCGACCCCTCCATTGCACTGGAAACCGTTCTCACCCTGCGTGAGATCGGCTACAACAGTGTGGTGGGCGTGGATGTTCAGCCACTGCCAACCGATCGGAATGACCAACAAGCCGAATCGATTGCTCGCTCCATTCGCAACTTCCAACGTGCGATGACGGCAGCAAAACGCATCAAGATGACTGAACTGAACGCACTTCGCGACGCCGGTGACCAAGCCGGTATTGCCGAACTGTTCAGTAAAGCTGTGTTCGGCTGCTAATCAACGACACAGACAATGCTTCGAACCGCTGGCCGTCCCCGCTTGGGACGGCTGGCATTTTTCAAGTTTCCTGCAAGAGAAGACTCCATTTATGTAATTAAACACTACACCGTCATTAGGAGCACGGGGTAAAACACCAGCAGACTCACCAACTGCAATACAAAGAGGCCGAAAAGGATCTTTTGAAACCGTTTGGGTAGCAACGAAATACCGCGAAGCACATAGAACGCCACCGGAATCACAAACAATGTCGCGTAGCGGAAATCTTGCAAACCAGAGTTATGCTTATTGATCTGTAACCCATACATAGCAAACAGCAAAAAGAGGGATGTAATCCACTGCGGTGCATACTTCCAGTTCTTCTCCAGCCAATCGCGGAACAGCGCATACATCCCCACCGGGAGCAGGATAAAGTTTGTGGCATGAATCACGCGCAAAATCCATAACACCGGCGGTGCAAACTTCCATTCGCCAGAGTAGGCCGAGGTCAGGAGTACATGGAAAAAGTAGGCACGGTTCGAAGCATCGTCGAACGGCATGTAATACGGTTTTATTAAGAGCTCAATCGGCTGAAAGACAAAAAGATAGATGGGTTTCCAATTAGGCGTGAACAGTAAAATATTATTCCCTTGAATGTTCCCAATTAAGTGCACTTGCCCCTGCAGTACAAACCGATACAAAAAGTACCAACCCACACCCAACACCAATAGTTGCAGGGCACGCTCCAACAGAGCATAACGGCGTTTAAACGCCAATTTAGGATGTAGTAACAGTATGGCGATAAAAGCCGGCACTAAGGCAATGGCGTTACTCTTAGTAAGCAGAGCTGCACATAACATTCCCAAGCAGGCATAAAAGAGCAGCTTGGTAGGCTTGAACCAATACGCTTGCAGCGCCCATAAAAAACCAAAGAACCACACTACCATTAGAGCATCGTTATTCACCATGGGTGCCAAAAATACAATGCCTGGCAATAACGCCACTAAGCCAATCAAACACACACGCTGCAACGATTGTTTGGGCTGTGGAAACAACTGCCAACCAATCTGCATAGCCACATACAGAGCCAAAAGACTAATACATACATTGCCCGCCTGCATAATAAACAGCACGAGTGTTTGCGAATGCGAAATGAGGTATGCCGGAGTGAGCAATAACGCTGTCAAAAAATAGTAGAGCGGCGGCTGATACATTTCCCAACCCAAATTGATGTTTGGAATTTGCCAATGTTGTAAGACATAAAAAACATACTCAATATGCCCATCAACATCGTGCATGCGTGCAAATAGTGGCGTGAATGCCGAGTAGAATACGCGTACGGCCGCGCCCACAAATATCACCGCAGCCAAAGTACTCTGCTTCGCAAAGGCACCCGCTTTGACGCTACGGTAAAAAATAGCAATCCAGGCCAGTAACAATAGTCCCACGATCACCACCACCAGAGAATCGAAGCGGGCTACCGAGACAATGACCATTGGAAAATCACGTGAGGCATTAATTTCCATACGAAAATTATTTTCGCCAGGATGCACAATATCTTGGAGCGAAAGAGTTATACCGTTCACAAAATCACAACGTCGCACCGGTAATTGTATGCGCATACCGTTCACTTCCAGGCTGTTAATACAATCATGCACATAAAAAGTGAATTGCGTTGGGTGCAAACGTCCTAGCTTCACTTTTTGATACACCACGGCTTTACCTTTATAAGGAAAACTAATCAATGATGTGTCATCGATCACTATTTTTTTACCGTTCTCTAATTCGTAATCCTTATCGGAAAAACGTGGAAACACCATGGCGATACAGGCCAGCGCCACAGTAAACGTACATACGTACCACAGCAGTTGGATAGCAAAATGCCTGCGCACTGGTGGTGTAGTGATTTTTCGCACCAGGGTAGACTAACATATCTTTTTTTGGCTCGTGTACTACCTCT
>CAZLUF010000005.1:11178-15203 GCA_964562645.1 uncultured Candidatus Peribacteria bacterium | reverse complement strand
CCATGGTATAAACAGAGATCAAGTTGATCCAGTACGCAGACGCGTGCAAGCTCTATCTGCTTGGCCCCAGAACTTTCCATCATCGTTCCGTTATTTAATGAGGAGCGCACGTTACCCGAATTGATGGATCGTTTGGCGAACATGTGCCAACACATCTCCGCCCAAATTATTTACATAGATAATGCCTCCACCGATCACTCGGCAGAGATTATTGCCAAACGAAAATCCACTGCCGATCTACTACTCACCGAACATACACGTGGTAAAGGTGCCGCTGTGCTGGCTGGCCTCCGCCAGGCCACTGGTACCTATACCATCATTCAAGATGCCGATTTGGAGTACCACCCGAGCGAAATCCCAGCCCTCCTCCGCGCTGCTCAGACCAATAAGTGGCAAGCTGTTTTTGGCTCTAGACGGCTACACAAAAACCCCACTGCGCGCTTATCTTATTACATTGCGGGTGTCCTCATTTCTAAACTATTCAATGTGCTATACGGTGCCAAACTCACCGACCAACCCACCTGTTACAAATTGATCCAAACGTCTCTACTCCAAAAACTAGAGTTACACTGCACCGGTTTCGATTTAGATACCGAACTCTGTTGCAAGCTCGCTCGACGCGGCATCGAGATCCACGAGTTACCCATTACGTACGCCCCACGTACACGAGCCGAAGGTAAAAAAATTGGCTGGCGAGATTTTTTTATTACTCTTCAGCGCCTGTGGCAATTTCGATCGTACTAGGCCTTGGGCGGCTCACTGCGGCGCAGAATTACCGCTGCTAGCGCTACCAGAACTACCACAATCAAACCAAAACTAGCCCATAGCAACCAAGGGTGCTGAGCACTCAGACGGTTATCGGTGTTATCGCACACATTACCGGTTCCATCCATATCTTCATCGGCCTGTTCGTAGTTGGCAATTTCGGGGCAGTTGTCGCGCGTGTTATCAAAACCATCACTGTCATTATCGTCGCAAGGATCGCCTACGCCGTCTTCATTTTGATCGTGCTGATCAGGATTGGCGTACTGCACACAGTTGTCATCGGGGTTCATTACGCCATCACTGTCGCTATCTTCGCACACATCACCTTTGCCATTACGGTCACTATCGTACTGATCCGCATTATTGGCAGTTGGGCAATTGTCGCAGGCATCACCCACTTTATCGCCATCGCCATCGCTCTGGTTATCGGGCACTTCGCGGCACAGATCGCGGACATCGGGTATGCCATCACTATCGGTATCGCGCTCGTTTGCCTCTGCTACCGATTGGCACACGTTGCCAATGCCATTGCGATCTTGATCGCGCTGATCGCGGTTCACATGCGCCGGGCAATTATCGCACACATCACCAATGCCATCGCCATCTCGATCGGCTTGGTCGCCATTGGCTGTGGTAGAACAGTTATCGATGGCACGCGGCACACCATCGTGGTCGCGATCATCGGCACAGGCATCGCCGATGCGATCGTTATTCAGATCGCGCTGATCGGAGTTACTTAAGCCTACACAGTTATCGAGTGAGTTTGCTACACCATCGCCATCTTGGTCATCGCACACCCAACCGATACCATTTAAATCCGTATCGCGCTGATCGGTGTTGGCCATCGTAGGACAATTGTCGCGCGCATCGCCAACACCATCGTTATCGGTATCTTTTTGCGTGGTATTGGGTACCAGCGGAGCGTTATCGCACGTGTCACCAATGCCATCGCTATCCGCATCTCCCTGTTGCGCGTTTACTAACTGCGGACAGTTATCGAGGGCGGTGGGCACACCATCGTGATCTGCATCGTCACTCGTGTCGCCAATGGATCGCACCGGACCGAGTGTGGCCTGCAACGCTGTAGCATCGTCGTATACGCCGGCGTAGTTTTCCGAACTAAATGAGTGCGTGGTGCCATATCGCAGTACATACGATTGGGCAGGCTCAGCCATAAAGAGCAATCGCGATTGCTGGGAGTGCGCACTGATTTCGGCGATCCGCAGTGCCGATTGCGATTGTTGCGAAGGCACCAAAATAACCTCCAATTGCCGCACCTGTTCGGCCGGCCAAGTAATATCGCCGCCTGCAAATGGACCCGCGTAGATCATGTGCCTGTTGCCGCTACTTGCCTCGCCATACACCTGTACAGTTTGCACCCAGCCCGACTCTAACTGCACCCGCAGGCCACTGAGATTCTGTGGTAACGAGAGCTCGTAGACAAAGCGATACGTTGGTGCCACTTGGGGTTGATAGGCCGTATCAACATTGCCATCGGTCACGACATGCGTGCTCTGCTTAGCTGTAGTCTCGGCAGCAAGCGGGTATTCTTTGGGTACAGCATTTCGTAGAACATTCACCTGGGTTTCGCTCCGGCGTAGCGCCACTGGTGCGGTAGTACTGGCAATGACAAACCTCTGCCGACCCATGGCTAGCGCGTGGGGATCAAGCGTTACCCAAACCGGGGTCGGCTTGGTAACTGGCGATATAAGAACCGAGCGCTCGTATGCAAACGACTGCGCCATAGCCACCACAGGTACAACCACGGCAACAACGGCAGCAGAGAGAATGGAGAGTGAGCGCGACATAGCAGAGTGGAGTAAAAAGTTATTTGGCATTCGTAGCCCCAAAGCGCTGGTACAAGTACGAGGCGCCAATCATCAGTAAACCAGTAGCAATAGAGGCGGCAATACGCACCGGTACCGTCAGTACGCTAAAGTCGATAAAGAGCAGTTTAAAGGCCGTAGCTGCAAATAGCGCAATAGAGACACGGCGAATGGAGCTGTGGTTTGTCGAAAACCCAATGCCCATTACCACTGCTGCCGCCACTGCCCACCACACGGTGATAATCGTGCCCGAGGCCCGATCACCCATGTGAACCAGCATATCCACAGCTGCAGTAGCACAGAGGTACAAAATACCTGTCAGTTCAATATCGCGGTGACGGAGCGTGCCACCAATCCACAGAAGAAGAATGGGTAGAACTGTCCAAATAAAGGTATCGATCTGTACGAGCGAAGTATGATCGAACTTCATCGCTAAGAAGTAACAGAAGGGCAGACCTAGTAACCATGCCCCGGCCGTGCGCCATTTTGGTTTTTGGAACCACAGACCATAGAACCCCACTGCCAAAGCAAAGAGGATCCACCAACCGCTGAGTATACGGAAGGTACCCACTTGCGTCACATTAAGTACCCAAGCCAAATTACGGAGTTCCACGGTGCCGTGTATCCATACCTGGGCCAAGGCTGCCACAATAAAGGGTAGCCGCAGTGCAACTGCCTGGGCGCGATTACGAGATTGCTCCAGTATAAACGGTGTAGCTACAGCTAAGACCAAGAGAAGTAGTGCCGGTAGTGACCACAGGGTAATCACCGAAAAACCATGACGACCAAAGAGCAGTAACGATGAATCTTTGCCCCAGAAAAAGAGGAACAAAAATGCTAGTGATTGTGCCGCAATGGTGAGCAGTAACCAGGCCGTGGCACTGGTATACATGTAGGCCACAACCGCCAAGGCTCCCAGAAGCACATACGCCATAGACCATGGCACACTGATGTGCCAATGCAGTTGTGTAGCCTCAAAGGTAAAGAAAGCAAAAGTAAGGAGGCAGAGCACACCGTGTAACGCCCCCTGAGTATCCGCACGACTGAGCGTAAGGAGTTGCTGTGGCACAGTACGTAGGCGATAAATCCAGTAACTGACACAAGCGAAGATTACGTAACTCTGTAGTGACCACACCGAAGTAAACGGATGCCACAACGCCTCACTCGAAGCACGCAGCGGTAGGTGATACATCAGAGAGAGTAAACTCAAGACCAAAACGGCTCGCGACATAGCCCACAGGCTCCCCCGCTGCACCCGACAAGCCGCCTCTAAAAGCGCCACCGAGAACACCGCCCACCCTACAGACACCCAACCAATTTTGAGCTGAGCCAAAATACCCAAAGCAATCAAAATTGCACTACCAATGACATAGGTATCGATAAACGTACTATCCTGCTTGCGGTGTTGGAGTGCCCCAGCCGCAACGGCCAAAT
>CAZLUF010000005.1:0-11168 GCA_964562645.1 uncultured Candidatus Peribacteria bacterium | reverse complement strand
ATGGTAGGGAATTGATTCATCTGTATCCAGCTTCCAGCCGCAAAGGCCAAATGGACCGCCGCCAGCGCCAAACACACAAAGCCCACCGCATCGCTCTTGAGCCCACCAATAGCATCAATCACCGGTAGAGCCACCGCAACAGTACTACCTAAAATGACCAGCACATCATCGGCCTCTGCCGCTAGTTTTAAGCGGAATTGATAGAGCAACGGCAGGGCGCCAAAGAGCACGAAGAACGCCGTAGCCGTAGCGGCTTGCGCGAAATCGGACCAGTCGGTGGCTGGATACACCAAGCTAAACAAATAGAGTTGAACCACGACAAAGCTTGCTAAGTTGAGGTAGCGCCAACGGTTATGCCAAGCCAAACCCAGAAGGCCCACTGTTAAAATGAACAGGTATGACACAAGGGTGACCACGTCTTGCGTGGGGGTTTGAACCAAAAACGGCGTGAGGTATCCACCAATAAACGTACACCAAGCAATGGTTTGGTTACGGTAGCGACTAGCTGCCAATGCCCCCACGCTGGTAATTGCCATATACGCAAACCCAGCCAAGGCAGGAGGCAATACTAACTGATGATACTCCAGCAGTGCCTCAGCATAGAACACGTGTGCTACCCACACCGTAAAATACAGCAAGACCAAACCAGCTCCTGTAAACCACCCCGACCACTGGTGGTACTTACGATGGTGCCATTCGCCAAAAGCCAAAAACCCGGCGGCGGCCAATACACTCAGGACAATGCGACCCAATTCATCGATCCAGCGGTTATCGAAGGAGTACTTTAAGAACACCAACATACCAATGAGCACAATGCCAATACCGAGCGCAGGCAGTAAACGACGGCCAATCCACAACTCCCAATCAATCGGTTCGCTTGGCGGCTCCACCGCAGCGGGTACTGGCTCGGGAGCAGATGCAGCAGGCGTAGGCGCCGACTCTGGAGTTACTTCTATAGCGGGCGTAGTAATCGTTGCAACTGGTGCCCGAGTCACTTCGAGCGCCTGATTGGAAGCTATTTCTTGCTCCCCCGCTCCTTGCACAGTGCGCAGAGAACTACCAATTTTCAGAGCACCTACCCAGCCCAGCACGGCTCCAATTAAACCAAAGAACGCCAGCTCCGAGCCATAGGATAAAAATGCAAATAGGCGCTCAAGGCTGAGCAAGGCAAACGACCAAGCAAAGAGCCGCACACCACTCGCTAGTGATTGCAGTGCGGAATGAGTCCAGCGAGGAGAAGTCCTAGACATAGGTTAGGAGAGAAGGGACGAAAAGCGGAATCTGGAAATTATACCGTAGTTTGTGGGCTACGTATACGTATAGCGAAGTAGACACTCGTTCCAGCTGCCAGTAACAAGCCAATCATCACATATCGAGCAAAATCCTCTTCGGCCAACAGCATGCCCAGAACACTCACAGGCAAACCAAGGTAACTGATCAGCAAAAGCACACCTACTGCAGCTAATCGATAAGCAAAAACAGATGGAATATCGGCACTCTGCTGGCTCAACCTGTAGAGAGACAAGCACACCTGAATGAGTGCGGCGAGCGCAAGGATGATCGGCAATAGCAGAACAATAACGAGCAGAATTGTGTCTAATTCGTAGATATGAAAGGGTAGCAGATTCTGTATTGTTCGCACGATGCCATTAAACAATTTTTCGATGTTTCGGTGCCAAGGACCAAAGAGAAGTTCGAACACCGCCACCTGCATGCCATAGGTAATTGCCAAGGAAATAAACACGCGCGAAAGTGCTCGGCTCAAGCCAGCAATTGACCTGTGTACAGTCGTCATTGCTGAGGAGAAAAAATAGCCGAAAACTCCATAAGCTGACCTGTTAAGCTAGCAAAGAGCTGTTTAGAAACCGCTGTCGTAGACAAAAACTTATCTACACTCTTACGAGCCTTCTTTACGGCCGTGCGCCCGGCGGAAGTGAGTCGTAACGACGAACGACGAGCATCGCCTTGATCTGCACTGCGACCCACAAAGTTTTTGCGCACACAGGTATTAAGCTCAGCCGGCGTGCAATTTCGGCCGCCGTAATACCCGGGTGATGTTCCACAACACGGAGAAGTGCATGTTCCGCCAGTGTAAGCCCATGTCGTTGGAGCACAGTGGCAATCTGCCGCTGAATGAGTGTATAGGCCTGTGTGAGTTCTAAGTAGAACTTTTCGTACAAGGCGGGAGATGTTAGCTGCGCAGACATGTCATTATATTAATTAAGTTAATTAACTATGTCAAGAGAGTGAAGAAATATCAAGATTAAATAGGGTGATTGATCTATGAATCCTTCGCTATAAACAGCCAAAATGAAGTTCTCCTGTAAAAGATTATTGACTTTAGGACTCAAGAGGGATGGAATAGCTGGTATGCCTACCGCCCTCGAACGCATTGCTGCCTACTCCGGTAAGATTTCTCCTGATCAGGTCGTTACCGACTGTAAAGAAGTGCGCGACCAAGGCCCTAAGCAAGCGATAGAGCTGATGCGCCAAGCCCTAACAACACCGCAAATTACCGCTGTCATTGCCAAAGCCAAACGTCATTTGGCAAAACTATTGGAAGCAAGGAGTGCCGAAACACCTCCCTCCCAAATCGATGGAAAGCCAATTGCAGATGCCTATACGGTTGCTAAAGGTGAGGCGCGTACGGCATTAGCCGGACAAGCCGAAGCTGAGCAGGTAAAAGTGACTACGCGTGTGGTAGCCGAGGCTTGTGCCCAGTGCCATGTGGCGGCCTTAGAACTCCTCTCTATACTGGATAATACACTTGAGCTAGATGATGATGGCAGTAATGTTTCAGCCACTGCCGATACTAGTGATCTGACTAGAGACGCGGCGGCGGCCCAATCGATGATTGGCCAACCAACAGACGAGTAGCCTTAACGAGCCACGAAAGCCGTAGCACCCAGCCAAGCCAAATCGAACACGGCCTTCATAGTCCGAGCAAATGTGGCACTTTCGACAATCAGCCCCAAGAGCTCATCTTTGTTCAGAGAAACAATACCTACCGAATTCCCGAAGATCAGCACTTCGTTTTCAAACAAGAACTGCTGCTTATTCACCAACAAGATTTCGATAAGGTTTGGGTCGTACTTCGGCGGCAAAAAAGGCTCTAAAACTTTGACGGTCTCGACTGTAGTGGGCGAAAGGTAACGAGTTTTGATCCCCTTTTTCAATTTAGTGTGTGTATAGTTTTTAAAGAACTCCGGGAAAAACTGTGTGGCCAGCTGCAAATTGGAATACCCTAAGATTTCGCGCTTAGCCGTGAGCGATTCGGTAAACACACGCTCCACTCCTTCGCGTCCTTCGTAAAAGCGGATCTTGGGTTTAAAGCCTACAGCTGATACGAGTGTTTTTAATTCCGGTAAAAGCACCTTGGCAATGTTCACTTTTTCTTCGGCCATGCGCATCAGTTGCTCGGGTGGCTCGGGCGCAAAGCACTTCACTCCATTTTTGTTGTACTGTGAGAGTAGTTTTTTCTTCAGTAAATTTTCGATGGTGTGGTAACAGCTCACACGCTCGGCTCCAGCCTTACGGGCAATTACGGAGACAGGGCCGCCGTTAATTTCCAAGCACGCCAAGTACACACGCGATTCTTCGGTGGTAAGCCCCAGCTTCTGCAGTTCGATCAACATGTTATAGATAGTATACCATATGTTGTAGAATTCTTTCTACAGTATTTTATATTAGCTATTGCTTTTACTGTAGCCAAAAATATTAATACCGTATTCCAGCTGTTGGACAGAATATTCGAACTGTTAGATACTTATAGCATCAACACTTCGCCGGAGAACCATATTCCTTTGCCCTCCCCTTTTGCGTATGCAAAAAACTTGTTTGCAGTGTTCGGCCCCGTTTGAGATCACGGCAGAGGATCTGGCGTTTTATGACAAAGTCTCGCCAGTATTTAGTGGCAAGAAAGAGCAGATTCCGGCACCGACACTGTGTTCAACTTGTCGTGAGCAACGCCGCTTAGCCTTCCGAAACGAGCGTAGTTTGCACCACAGACCCTGCGACAAGACTGGTCGCATGATCATCTCGATGTATCCCAAAGGCACACCTTTTCCAGTCTACGATCAAGCGGTGTGGTGGTCCGATACTTGGGATGCCCTGGAATACGGGCGAACGTACGACAGTAGCCGGCCTGTTCTGGATCAATTTCGCGAACTACTCAATACCGTACCGCGTATTAGTCTCATCAATAAGCAGCACGATAACAGTGAGTACTGTAATTTTGCGTTTCAGAACAAAAATTCGTACCTGTTATTTACATCGGCTAACTGCACCGATTCGTACTACTGCAACCGTGCTAGTGGCACCACCATTTGCGACTGCTCCAATGTGGAAAAATGCGAGAGATGCTACGAAGTAGTCGATTCCATTGGTTGCTATCACTGCCGCTATTTACAGAATTGCAGTAACTGCTCCGATTGCGCATTTGGATATGGGCTAAAGGGTTGCCGAAACTGCTTTGGATGTTCACACCTCAGTAACGCGCAGTACTGTATTGGCAACGTGCAGCACAGCAAAGAATCTTACGAAGCCGAAATCGGCAAACTCATGCGCCAATTGCCAGAAACACATCGTAAGTTCCGCGCGTACTTACAAGCCCAACCGCACCGTAGTGCCGAGTGCATTGGCTGCGAACAATGCAGCGGAAACAATCTACTCAATTCGCAACGCGCTCGTCACTGCTACGAAGGCATGCACCTGCAAGATTGCTCCTATGTAGCCAATGCCACCTACTTACGCGATTGTTACGATATCGACAATGATGATCATTCTGAACTGATGTACGAAATCGTAGGGAGCGATAGCAGCTACCACAATGCCTTTTGCGATATCTGCTGGTTCAATCGTGAGCTCCTCTACTGCAGCTTATGTTTCCATTCCAGTAACCTATTTGGCTGCGTAGGTATGCGCCACAAGCAATACTGCATTTTTAATAAGCAATACACTAAAGAGGAGTATGAGGCCCTAGTGCCACAAATTATAACTGCATTGCAGCGCGAAGGCCTATGGGGTGAGTTTTTTCCCGCGCACATCAGTCCATTTGCCTATAACGAAACCCAGGCTCAGTACTATTTCCCACGCACGCGAGATGCTGTTTTGACACAAGGCTGGAACTGGCGTGATGAAAGTGAGAGTGCCGAGCAATACCTTGGCCCCGCCTACACTATCCCTTCGGAGATTTCGCAAGTAAGTGATGACATCACCAAACAAATCCTCACCTGCGAAGTCACAGGCAAGCCATACAAGATCATCCCCCAGGAACTGAAGTTCTATCGCGAGATGAATATCCCCATCCCCCGCCGCTGCCCAGACCAACGCCACAAAGATCGCATGGCTCTGCGTAACCCCCGTAAGCTCTGGAGCCGCCAGTGTGCCAAGTGTAAGGCGTCAATTGAGACAACCTATGCACCGGAACGACCCGAGATTGTGTACTGCGAAAAGTGCTATCTCTCTACCGTTTACTAATCATGCAAAAGACCTGCGCCCAATGCTCGGCCCCGTTTGAGATCACAGCGGAAGACCTGGCCTTTTACGATAAAGTTTCGCCGGTATTCAATGGCAAAAAGGAGCAGATTCCGCCGCCGCAACTGTGCCCCACGTGCCGCGAACAACGTCGTTTAGCCTTCCGGAACGAACGAAGCTTGCATCATCGCACCTGCAGTAAAACAGGTAAAAGTATTATTTCCATGTACCAAACAAACACAAGTTTTCCTGTGTACGAAAACTCTGAGTGGTGGAAGGACGATTGGTCGGCTCTCGACTTTGGCGCAGCAGTCGATGTGAGCAAATCCTTTATGGATCAACTGCGAGAATTAATGAAAGTAGCCCCAAGAATGGCCCGTGTACAACAGGGTGAAAATATAAACTCGCAATACACCAATTGTGCATCGAACAATAAAAACTGTTATTTAATTTTCTCTTCGAATATTGACGAAGACTGCCTCTATGGCTCATGGGTGTTGTCGTCACGTAACTGTACAGACTGTCAGCAAATACTGCGGTGCGAACTATGCTACGAGTGTGTAGATTGCGTAGATTGCTACCGTTGCAAGTACACACGAGACTGCACAAATTGCAGTGATAGTCTATTTTTGAAATCATGTTACGGCTGCAAGAATTGTTTTGGCTGCATTGGCATGACACAGAAAGAATACTGCATGTTCAATCAGCAATTGAGCCAGGAAGAATATAACCGCCGTATCAATGAACTTCATCTTGCTGAATTCACTGTGCTCAGCGCTACGCAAAAAATAATGCAACAAGCGATTGTAAAGACACCAGTGCGATACTACGAAGGCGTTCAGAATGAGCAGGTTTCCGGTAACCACATCACGCAATCTCGGCTTTCCTTCCACTGCTACGACTGCAACAGGATGGAGCGATGCAAATGGTGCAGCAATGCCCAGTTCTTTACCGATAGCTACGATGTCAGTTACTACGGCGCAAGCGGCGCCAATGAATTAATTTATGAAGCCGAGGGTGTTGGGCATGGCACCCAAAACGTCCTCTGTTCCAAGCTGGTATGGGGAGGCAGCAGCAACATGATGTACTGCTACGAGTGTTTTGCCTCAAAAAACTGCTTGGGCTGCATCGGCTTACGTCACGCTGAGTACTGAATACTCAATAGGCAATACACCAAAGAAGAATACGAGGCACTGGTGCCGAAAATCATCGAGAGAATGCGTGCCGATGGTGAGTGGGGTGAGTTCTTCCCTGTGAGCATCAGTCCGTTCGGATATAACGAAACTGTAGCCCAGGAATACTTTCCGCTGAAAAAGGAACAAGTTTTGCTGCAAAAGTGGGGATGGTACGACGAAGAAGGAACTCGCGATCAGTATTTAGGGCCTGCATATGAAATTCCCAATTCTATTCGCGATGTCCCTGACGACATCACCAAGCAAATCCTCACCTGCGAAGTCACAGGCAAGCCATACAAGATCATCCCCCAGGAACTGAAGTTCTATCGCGAGATGAATATCCCCATCCCCCGCCGCTGCCCAGACCAACGCCACAAAGATCGCATGGCTCTGCGTAACCCCCGTAAGCTCTGGAGCCGCCAGTGTGCCAAGTGTAAGGCGTCAATTGAGACAACCTATGCACCGGAACGACCCGAGATTGTGTACTGCGAAAAGTGCTATCTCTCTACCGTTTACTAATCATGCAAAAGACCTGCGCCCAATGCTCGGCCCCGTTTGAGATAACGAGTGAGGATCTGCAATTCTATGCCGATGTCTCGCCCGTGGTGGGAGGCACAAGATTAGATATTCCTGCCCCAGAGCAATGCCCCGATTGCCGCTGCCAACAGCGCTTATTGTTTAGAAACGACATGATTCTATACCACCGAAAATCGGATTTAAGTGGTAAGCAAATTGTCTCTATTTACGCTCCAGACAAACCGTACATCGTCTACGATCAAGACGAATGGTGGAGCGATCGCTGGGATGAGTGTTCGTTTGGTAGACCTTTCGATTTTTCCAAAACGTTTACCGAACAATTTGCCGCACTCAATCGCGCTGTGCCGCACATGTCGCTGTTCACGACAAATGCCGAAAACAGTTACTTTACCAATCATTCACTCAACGCCAAAAATACGTACCTCATTGCCGGTGCCACCGATATCGAAGATTCGTACTACGGTCGCTTTGTCATCAGCTGCCAAGATGTAGTAGATGGGCTTTCGCTCTACTCCTGTCGACGCTGCTATGAGTGTGTTGCCTCACAGGGTTGCTACGAGTGCCAATATGCACTCTACAGCCATAACTGCAGTAATTGCTTAATGGTCGAAGACTGCCAGAACTGCAAAAACTGCCTACTATGTTTTGGGCTCAAGGGTCAGGAATATTGTTTTTTGAACGAACGCATTGGCAAAGAAGCTTACCAAGAACGTCTGCGCGAGCTCTTGCCCCTCACGCCAGAGAAAATTGCACTACTCAAACAACGATTCTCCGCCTTAAAGCAAACACTACCTCATCGCGCCCTATACGTTTTTGGGAGCGAAGAGAGCACTGGCGATATGGTGTTCAATTCCAAAAAATGCCGCAGCTGCTTCGATTGTTCACAGTGCGAAGATTGCCAATTTGTCAGCAACACTCCTAAGGGATTGCGTAGCCAAGACGTTAACTACACTGCGCCAGGTGGCGTTCGATATTGTTACAACGTTGGTTCAACAGTAGGCGTAGAGAGATCGACTGCCACATTTTTAGTATGGTACGGCAACGATGTGCTCTACAGCCGCGAGTGTCATAACTGCTCCAACATATTTGGCTGCAGCAGTATGAAGCGTAAGCAGTATTGCATTCTCAATACCCAATACACCAAAGAGGAGTACGAAGCCCTAGTACCAAAAATTGTTGACCACATGCGTAAAACTGGTGAATGGGGGCGTTACCTGGATCCTCAACTTTCCACCATGGGCTATAACGAAACCTTAGCTCAAGAGTACTACCCCCTGACTCAGGCCCAAGTACTACAACGCGGCTGGAAATGGCAGACCGAGGAACTGAAAACAGATTCATACATGGGGCCAAAGTCTAGTGTGCCACCCCGCATTAGTGATGTCTCCGATGATATCTGTACGCAGATTTTACACTGCGAAACTTCTGGTAAGCCGTACAAAATCATTCCCCAAGAACTCAAGTTCTACCGCGAGATGGGCATCCCTATTCCTCGCCGTTGCCCGGATCAACGCCACAAAGATCGCATGGCCTTACGTAACCCCCGCCAGCTCTGGAGCCGCCAGTGTGCCAAGTGCCAAGCGAAGATCGAAACCACGTATGCGCCTGAGCGGCCGGAGATTGTGTACTGCGAAAAGTGTTATTTAGAAACGGTGTACTAATTCTCATTTTCTCTAATGACTCTTCGCTTCCTCCACATCATTGTGCCACAGGGCAAAGCCGGCAGCCCAAAGTTGGAAGGTAAGTTCCAAGAGTTTTTACTCAATCTCCGCAACACCGTTACGGGTAAACGGATCAGTTTGGAAATTTTTGGCACAGCTCAGTATTCGTACTTATATGTCGCGGTAGAGGAAAAGTTATTCGAAACCATCGAAGGCCTGGTGTACGCCACCTTCCCAGATGCCGAGGTAATGGAACGGCCAGACTACACATTGCTATACGATCCCAAAAAGCACCATGTCGCTTGTGCCGAGATCAGCCTGCACCATAGCGATATCTACCCCATCCAAACGTACGAAATTTTCGAAGAAGATAGCATGTCACGCCTGTTTTCGGTGATCTCCAAATTAGCACCCAGCGACCAAGCCTGGGTACAGGTAATCGCCGAACCACAGGACGACACGGGCGTGTTCCACTTTAAGCGCCGATGGGCTATGCGCATTGCAAACTTCTTCCACTTCTTTAGCATCCGCGATCGCATGCGCGAAGGAGGTCGAGCTTCCATCAATGAGATCCGTCATAAAAAAGCGCATGAAAAATCGGCCATGAAGCCCTACACCGTGAGCGTGCGCTGCGCCATTTTAAGTGCGAATTCAGCCGATGCTCACCGCAAGCTCACCGCTTTAGAAAGCAGTTTTTCGCAGTTCAACGATCGCGACATCAACGAAATGCACGGCGCCGAAATAACCAATACCAATCGTTTTATAAGTGCCTACCGCGCTCGCACACACGGCGAAACATTTGTTCTCTCTATTAAAGAACTCGCCACCATCTACCACATCCCCAATGCCGATACCGTGCCTCATGTGGTACACGTACTCGCTCGCAAAGCCGAGCCGCCGCAAGATCTCCCTAAAGTGGGCGATAAAGGCGTGAGTGGTTTTGGTGTTACCAACTACCACAGTAACTTTGTGCCATTTGGCATTGGCCGTGGCGACCGTCGCCGGCACTTGTATGTGGTGGGTAAATCTGGCTCTGGTAAGAGCAAATTACTGGAACTACTGATTAACGAAGATATCCAAAAAGGCGAAGGTGTGGCGGTGCTCGATCCGCACGGAGATTTGGTCGATGCCGTGCTTCGATACATTCCCGAGCATCGTATTAAAGACGTGATTCTCTTAAACCCCGCCGATACCGATTTCCCCATTGCGTTCAATCCGCTCAAGAAAGTAGACGAAGCATTTAAGATGCAGCTGACGGTTGGGTTCCTCGATATCTTCAAAAAACTCTTTGGTGATAACTGGACATACCGCCTGGAGCACGTGCTCCGGTATACCATCTTGGCCCTGCTCGATAGCCCCAACACGACAGTGCTGAGTATCTTAAAAATGCTCACCGATAAAAATTACCGCCAAAAGATTGTGAGCCGCATCCAAGATAGTGTTGTCAAAAGCTTTTGGGTGAGCGAATTCGCAGCCTGGAGCGAAAAATTCGATGCCGAGGCCATCACTCCCCTGCTCAACAAAGTGGGGCAATTTGTGGCGACCAATATGATTCGCAACATGATCGGCCAGCCCGACATGTACTTTGATATCCGTGACATCATGGATAAGAAAAAGATTTTACTGATGAAAGTGAGTAAAGGCTTGCTCGGCGAAGAGAACGCCTCACTCGTCGGTTCCATGATCATCACCAAAATTTACCAAGCGGCCATGAGCCGCGCCGATACTGCCGAAGACAAGCGCACCGATTTTTATTTTTACGTCGATGAGTTCCAAAACTTTGCGACCGATACCTTTACCGAAATTCTGTCCGAAGCCCGCAAGTACCGCCTCAATCTGACCATTGCCCACCAGTACATGGGGCAGTTGAGCCCCACAGTACGCAAGACGGTTTTCGGTAACGTGGGTTCAATGATTAGTTTTAGAGTAGGAGCCGAAGATGCCGCCATTTTGGCTCAGGAATATAACCCCGTGTTCAGCGAGCGCGATATCATCAACCTAGGCGTACGTGAGTTTTACTGCAAAATGTCGGTGAACGGCGAACTGCGCGAGGCCTTCTCCGGCCGCACGCTCGATGCCCCCAAAATCGGTACCGATTACACCCAAGCAATTATCGATCATTCCCGCCAGATGTACTGCAAACCTCGTGCCGCTGTGGAAGAACTCCTGAAGAAGTGGGACGAATCGGGCAGCGCTGCTAGCACCAACGAAGTGACGAATCAGGACGAAGAAAAGTTTGAAGCTCCGCTGCTTTAAGATCGAACATACCAAAAGAGACCCCGGCACACTGCCGAGGTCTTTGGAGGAGCAAATGTCTATC
>CAZLUF010000004.1:19215-25657 GCA_964562645.1 uncultured Candidatus Peribacteria bacterium | reverse complement strand
TCCAAGCGTCAGGAAAAAGATGGTGGCAAACACTGCGCGTACCTCGCTCATGTGCATGGCGGCGCGGATGTTTCGAATGCCGGTGAGCCAACTGACGGGAGTAGTGCGACGAGTGTGGAGCGTTTCGCGAAACATACGCATGCAAAGCAGGATGTTGAGCAGTGTTAAGCCGGCTGCGAACCAAAAGGGAGTTGAGCCCGAGAACCACGAAACCAAGGTGGGATCGGCCAGTAAGCCGCCAAAAAACGGTCCCAAAATAAAGCCCAGAGTATTTACAAAGGTTTTGATCTTGGCCGACATAGCCGTGGCAATATTGCCACCGGTAAAGCCATCGAGCAGGCGCGAGATGAATAGTAAGCTCAGGAGCTGCTCGGAAATACCCAGTGCAAAGAGGGCGTACCCCAGCGCGGTGCCCAGGAGCGAGAGGAGTAGTACTGGCTTACGACCAAAGCGATCGGAGAGTGCACCGAGGATGGGAGCGCCAAAAAACTGAGCTGTTGGATAGGCGGCAATCAGAAATCCATACCAAATGGTGCGTGTTTGTAGGGAGGCATCGGCAGCTAAGAGGTGGAGTTTGGGATCAAAGAAAATAACGCCCAACACTGGTATCGCAATCCCGATTCCGAGCATATCTAAAAAGACAGTCAGGAAGAGCGGTAGTATGGATGGTTTACGTGGAGGATTCACGCGCTCAGTGTGGCAGATTATGAGTGTTTGTACACCCCCAGCGCCTTGCATTTGCGGTCTGTAATTTTTTGATAAATTTGCAAAAGAGACACTTAAAATCTTGCTACTCTTTAACAAAATATTAGAACAAAAAAATTGTTCAACTAAACATGGAAATCAGCAGTCCAGCCAGCGTGATGATCACCGCTGCTAGGCAGAACCGAATGAGGTACTTGGATTCCTTGTTCTTCACCTGAGAAATCACCGCGATCACAATCGAAAATAAGAATACCGAGCTGAAGTAAAACGTATCCCATGGACCTAGTACCACTGTCCGCATGCGGAAGGATAAGAGGGTAATGACAAAGCAGCCACTGAGCCCCATGATGAGTAGGAGTGTGCGCAGTGCCGAAGGAATAGGTGGATGAGCTCGTTCTACCTCGTAGAGCGAAACGTTATTGAGAGCGTGCAGATGGACGATGTAGTACCACACAAACAGCCATAGGCTGACACAGACGAGTGTGGCGTGTACCACAAATAGCTGCACCATTACCGAGGTGGTGAGCTGGCTCCACAAATTGATCAGACTAGTCATCATTCTTCTTAGTATACCGTATTTTGCCCCAGAGTTCTAGCAACGGAGCAGTAATTTCATCAGCCAGTTGGCGGTACCAATAATGGCAGCCAAAATAATGTATCCCACTATACCTTGCTGCACCGTGAGGCTAGCGATAGTGGGGTCAAAACGGCTGACAATGAGTAGGGTAATCCAGAGAAACACGCCGTTTACGAGCACAATTCCAAGCAGTGTTGTCACAAGCTTTAGCGGAATACTGAGCAGCGAAAGAATCGGTCGAATAGTTAAGTTGAGGAGTGTAATGAGTGCAGCGACAGCCACAATGCCGATCCACCCCCCGCCAATGCCAATGTACTGCGGAAGGTACGTCACTAGTGCCCAGACCAGGGCGATAGTGAGGGCGATACGAATGATGAGGCGGGTGGGAAGCGACATGTTTCTAGGGTGTAGAAGGTAGAGCTGAGGGGTGTGCACAGGTATTTCCACCTGCGCGAAACAACAGTTATAGTTTCTTGCACCGAACGGTGATAGTTATGCCATCGATATCCACGGTCGCTGTAGCCCCATCGCTCACAGCTCCGAGCTCCGCGAGTGTGGCTTCGGTAATGGTTTTACTGTGCCGAGCCACCACGGTGTCCAAGCCTTCGATCTGCAGACGAATCCGATCTTGGAAGTGTAGCCCAGAATCTTTACGGAGTTGTTGCACGGCGCGGATGAGGTCGCGTACGGCGCCTTCTTCCTGCAATTCTTCGGTGATGCGTGTATCAAGCGCCACCACAATGCCGGCATCGGCGGCTACATCTTGACCTTCTTGGCCGCGGTAGATGATTTTTACTTCGTCGGGGCTCAGGCGCACATCTAAAATGAGCACAGTGCCATCGTCTTCAATTGTAAAATCACCCTGCTTACCAGCCACGATGACTTCTTGCACGCGCTTGCCGAGACGTGGGCCCACTTTACGGGCATCTACCTGGGCAAAGGCTTGAGCGAGTGTGCCGGCATCGTCGGTAACGGTGACTACTTTTACATTGAGTTCTTCCTGCAGCAGGGCGATTTCGCTACTGCCGAGTGTGCCGATTCCAAGTGAGGCGGGAATGGCAATGGTGGCCGACTGCAGTGGCTGACGCACCTTGATCTTCTTTTCGGAGCGGATCTTGAGCCCGAGCGATACGGCATTGCGGAGCAGGCGTTGCTTGCGGATCAAATCTAAATCGGTGGCTGTTAACTTTTTAGACTCTGGCCAATCAGTTAAGTGGATGGAACCGTGCTCTTCACTCACTAAGTTTAAGTAGATGGAATCGGTAACGAATGGACAGAAGGGGCTCAAGAGTTGGCTCAGCGTAATGAGGACATCGTACAGCGTAGCCATGGCATCCAATTGATCTTGCGTGTGCATTTCTTCGAGCGCTTCACTGGCTTGGCTCAGGCCAGCCTTACCGGCAAACCGGCGGCGGCTTAGGCGCACATACCAGTTGGTAAGCGCGTCGATGGTATCGAATAATTCGCTACATGTAGCCGAAAGATCATAACCATCGAGCTGGGCTGTCATGCGGTTGACGAGATCTTGTACCTCGGCGCGGATCCAGCGATCGAGCGGGTGCTTACTCGTGCGGCGGCTGGCGGTGGGTTCCCAAGCGGCGCCGTTGGCGTACGTCACAAAGAACGAGTACGTGTTCCAGAGTGGCAGGAGTACATTGCGCAGTTGTTCCTCCACGAGTTTTTCGGAGAAGCGTAGATCTTCGCCGCGCACAGCTGGTGAGCTCATCAGGGCAAAGCGCACGGCATCGGCACCGAATTTCTCCACTACCTCCAATGGTTCGGGGTAGTTTTTGAGGCGCTTGCTCATCTTTTTCCCATCGGCTGCAAGCACAGTGCCGTTGACGATACAGTGCTTAAAGGCGGGCTTTTTAAACAGGGCAGTACTGAGTACGGTGAGGGTATAGAACCAACCACGGGTTTGATCGATACCTTCGGCAATGAAATCAGCCGGGAAGCCACTTGGCATCTTGGCATTGGCTGGTTGACTGAACGGAAAGTGACCCTGGGCGTAGGGCATGGAGCCACTCTCGAACCAGCAATCGAGCACATCGGGAATACGGCTGAGGAGTGGGTTCAGTTCGAGCTTGAGGCTTGCACCGTTTTCCTGGTCACCCATCACCGCTTCGCGGTAGGTTTGATTGCCGGTGAGTATACTCATGCCACGGAGTACGCCAGCGTGAGCGACGACGAGTACGCGCTTACCCGCAAATTCTTGCACGAGCCACTCGTGCGCCTTCTGTAAACGATTGAGGAATTGATCCACAGATTCGCCACCGTTTGGTGTGCGATAATGCATGGAGATAGATTGTGCAGCTGGGAAGGGGAACGGAAATTCGGCAAGTAGATCGGTAACAGTGCGTTTGCCACTCCATTCGCCGCAGTTACGTTCGCGGAGTAAGGCATGGCTGGTAGTGACAGGTAACCCAAGAGTCTGGCTGATGATCTCGGCTGTTTCGCGGGCGCGGGCTAAGTCTGAACAGACAATAACATCGTAGTCTTTCGTCTTTAGCTTTTTGGCGGTAGCCAAAGCTTGTGTACGCCCAGTATCGTTCAGTGAGGCATCGGTGTTGCCACCCTGCAAAATACCCTGCTTGTTCAAATCGGTCTCGCCGTGGCGTACAAACGTGGCCGTTACCGATAGCTCGGAACGGTTGCCCGGCCAGCGCAGCTCATCTACCACATCTTTGTGGAGATCGAGTGGCTGATTGAGCTCGTGATCCCAGTAGAAGGTGACGGGTGTTGCAAAGTTGGGGTAGGGCTGAGCCGTGAGCTTGCGGGGGTCTTCGCCCGTGAAGTAGTGGGTAATCCCCACCACTAAATCGGCGTGAGTCACCAGTACAATGTGGTCGCCGCGGTGCTGGGCGATCACTTGATCCAGGCAGGGCTTAAGACGGCTCTGGACTTGGTCCCAGGTTTCCATACCGGGGAAGTGATAAATACTTTCGATTTGATCGTGTTCGATTTTGTGGGCGCGGCGGGCTTTTACAAATGTCAGATCCGAAAAATCGGGGCTTTTGCCTTCGTGTGCACCAAAATCTACTTCGCGCAGGCGAGGTTCGGTGGTGAGCGGAACGCGCTCGCTTTCGAGGGCTTCCAAAATACCCTGGGCCGTTTGTTGTGTGCGCAGTAGCGGCGAGGCGTACACATGGGCCACGCCGGTATCGGCCAACTGGCGTCCGGCAGCAGCAGCTTGTTCACGTCCGCGCTTAGTGAGTGGTGTGCCGGGTTCCTTGCCTTGATACACCGGGTTTACGTTACCTTCGCTTTCGCCGTGGCGCACCACTGTTACGCGAGTAAAGCGGTAGGGGGCTTTGCGCATTAACTCTTCGCGGCTGCCTACTACCTCCAAATCACCCGTTTTGGTATTGCGCCAAATGGGCAGGGGAGTACCCCAGTAACGCGAGCGCGAAATCGCCCAGTCACGGGCGCCATCGAGCCATTTGCCAAAGCGACCATCGCGAATGTGACTCGGCACCCATTCGGTCTTGCTGTTGCTATCTAGGAGCTGTTTTTTCATTTTTTCGACCGCCACAAACCACGACGAAGCAGCGTAGTTAAGGAGGGGGCTATCGCAGCGCCAGCAGTGAGGATAGCTGTGCGTAATGGTGCCCTGCCAGAACAGGCGGCCTAGTTCTTTCAGTTTGGCGGCAATCACGCGGTCGGTACCCATACCATCGCCATCACGAGGTTTGACATCGAGTCCGTGGAAGTCGGTTACCGCTGGTACAAACTGACCATCGATTGTGACATGGTGGAGCACACCGACCTTTTTCTTTTGGGCGACATCGTAGCCATCTTCACCGTAACCGGAGGCAAAGTGCACAATACCAGTTCCTTCTTCGATGGAAACGCGATCATCCAGCACCACCTGGTAGGCTTTGCTGCCATACGTTTCGCCCGGCTTACCGCCTTGGGTTTCGGGGATGGGAGTATCTACGAAGTAATTGAAGAGCGGCACGTATTTTTTACCTTCGAGCTCCTTAGGCTTAATGGGTCCGAGTACCGTGTGCTCTTTGCCCTGGAACACCTTATCGATCAATGGTGTGCCTACAATGTAGGTCATGTCGCCACATTGCACGCGTGAGTACTCAAACTTTGGTCCAAGCGCCACAAACAAGTTCCCGGGGAGTGACCAGGGCGTAGTGGTCCAGGCGAGAATGGCGGTTTTGGGATCTTCGACCAGCGGGAACGTCATGATCACCGAGTAGTCGGTGCGATCGGCGTAGCCTTGCGTGACTTCGAAGTTACTGAGAGGGGTAGCACAACGTGGACAGACGTGCATGGGCTTGTAACCTTCGTAGATCAGGCCTTGCTTGTGTAGATTTTCGAACACCCACCAAATGCTCTCCATGAATGTGGCATCCATGGTGCGGTAGTCCCAATCCATATCGACAAAGCGACCCATGCGCTCTACGACTTGGCGCCACTCTTTGGCATAGCGCAGAACAGAAGCGCGGCAGTGGCGGTTAAACTCGCGCACGCCCATGGCTTCGATATCCTTTTTACTGCTCACGCCTTTTTCTTTTTCGACGATGTTTTCGATCGGTAGACCGTGGCAATCCCAACCGAATCGGCGCGTGACACGCTTACCGCGCATGGTTTGGTACCGTGGAATCACATCTTTAATGGTGCCAGCCAGCAAGTGGCCATAGTGGGGGAGCCCAGTGGCAAACGGCGGACCATCGTAAAAACTGAATACCTCCTCTTTGGTGCCAGTGGCTCCATCGAGCGGATCGCCGTGCGAAACGGAGCGCTGGAGAATACTGCGCTTAAAAATATCTTCTTCTTTCCAGTACTGCATCATTCCCAGTTCCAGGGCTGGGAAATTCTGTTTGGGGTCTACGGGGTCGAACATACCGCGAGTATAGCGAGCGCTTCGCCCAAACGGAACGCATTTCTGGTGCCCGTAAGCCGGCTTAGGGCGTTACTTCGCCAGCGATATCGCTCAAGAACAGTTCGGCAATTTCTTTGTTGTCGCGTGTTTGCGCCAGTACCCACTTTAGTTTTACGTAAGCGGCTTCTGGAGTCATATCGCGCGAGGGGAGTACGCCCATTTCAAAGGCGCGCTGTCCTACTTCGTACATGTACATGCGCGTGCTGCCGTAAATGCACTGGGTAGAGATCACCACTGTTACACCCTTTTCTTTGGCCCGCTGAATA
>CAZLUF010000004.1:4627-19205 GCA_964562645.1 uncultured Candidatus Peribacteria bacterium | reverse complement strand
AGGGAGTTTTCTTGGTTTGGCACGTTGCCAGGACCGAACGATTCTAAAATAAGACCGTGAATGCCCGAATCTATCACGGCGTTGACGGCGCTAGGCTGTAACCCTGGCACAATCTGAATGGCAGCTACGTTGCCCTCAAAACCATTTTTTAATTTGAGTGGCGCACCGCTGCGGCGGCGAATGTTAGGGTAGGTGATCTGTGGCTCTAAGCGAATAGCACCCAGGTCGGAGAAGACTGGTGAAATGAAAGAGTTCCGTTCGCTCTCGGAAATTTTGGTGGAGCGGTTACCACGTAAAATACGTGTGCCAAACACAATGGCTACTTCGGCCAGGTCGAGTGTGGCGGCCACTTGGCAGGCATGAGTGAGGTTTTCGGGGCCATCACTACCGAGCTTTTCAGATGGGACTTGAGCGCCGGTGATCACCACTGGCTTGCCTAGGTTCTGTAAGGCAAACGAGAGGGCTGTGGCTGTGTACGCCATGGTATCGGTGCCGTGAGCGACCACGAAACCATCGTAATTGTCGTACTCGCGCGCAATCACCGAGGCCACCTCGGACCAGTGATGTGGCTGGATATTGGTGGAATCCATATCTGTCACAAAATGCGCATTCACGTTGTAGTACTTTTGGATCATGGGTGCGGCCCGCAACATGTCCTCGGGTGCAAAGTGAGGGCGCAGTGCACCAGTCACAGGATCCTGGCGCATACCGATAGTACCGCCGCAATACACAAGAAGGAGAGATGGTTTAGCCATAGGTTGTCAAAAGGAGTACTTGCTGTTCTACTGTAAAAATAGCATACTCTTTTCCTTTTGTCTGTATCACTTATTTTTTGAGATGAAAGAGTTGGAATTAACACCTGAGGCCGATATTTCTAATCGCTACAAAACGAATAATGGTCGAGTGCGGGTAGGTTTGGTGTGGGCAGGCGGAACGATAGCCAGTGGTCAAACAGCCAGTGGTATTGGTCCTAAGTATTCGGCTGGTGATTTTAAAGATGCTTTCTACCCTAAAAAGCGCGGTGGCAAGCAGGACTTGCGATCAATTTATAATGTCGATGAACATACTCCAGATGGTTTTGAGCCTGAGGGTTATGACAGTACTGAATTTAGTTCGGAGCATTTGGCCAGCATTATCCGTACCATTGATGAATTGATTACGAGAGAAAAAAAACGCTATGCCGGCATTGTGGTTACCTGTGGTACCGACAGTATGGCTATCGCGGCGCAAGCAGCAGCCTTCGCACTACAAAACGTACCGATTCCGGTGGTTTTTACAGGATCCCAATTGCATCCGGAGCACGACCTTTCGGATGCATTGAGTAATTTTAAACAAGCGGTGATGATTGCTGCCCGCAGCCAAATTGCGGAGGTACTCCTGTCGTTTGATCGCGATGTGCATAGAGCTGCCGAAGTGCGCAAAAACGATGCCAACGATATCGATGCCTTCCGTAGTCCTCACGTTTCACGTCCATTAGTGGATGCCGATGGGCCACATATGTTCATACGTGGCGAACATCGTGTCCGAATGAACGATACTGCGACAAGCGGATACGAGTTTCGCCCTGAATTTTCGGATGCGCCTACGCTCAGTTTGGCTTGGGATGCCGGTCAAGATATGCCGACTTTTAGCCAGGTTCTTGGCCAGGTTCGGGGTATGGTTTTGCACGGTTTAGCTGGAGGAAATATTCCGGCACGCGTGGGAGATGCGCTGGCTGCTAATGCCAAATTGCCAGCTGATCAGCGGTGTTTTACGGTAATTGTTCCGCAGTGTGATACGCGCATTCCGGCAGAATACCAGGTACTGGCATCGACAAATCACCCGGGCTACGTGTTTGCGGAAGGTATGTTGCCTACAACCGCGCGTATAAAAATGCAGTGGCTATTTGGGCAGGCTAAGCGCCTGAAGCTCACTGGCGACGCGTATTGGAAGTTTTTGCGTCAGGGTTTTCAGCAAATCAATTTTGTAGGCGAAAGGCCGATTCCGCTCACGGCTCCGCAACAAATTAGTAGTTTTCTCCACCCAAAAGCGTAATAATCTGTGTTACTTTGCTAATACAAAAAATGCTAAGTTCTCTTGACAATAGAAATTGTTGCCTGAGAATTACGGACGTGCGCCTGTACGTATGTCGAAAAGCTGGGCAGAGTGTCTATGTGTTGCCTCTTATAAGTGAGTGGAGAGTTTCATCTCTTTCTGTGCCACATGTCACCCGATAGACAAAAACAAGCACCGTTCCTAGAGCTCAATCCACCCATGAAGAATGGGTTTAGTGGCCATACACCTGTTGTGATGGTAGGGCTGGGTGGAACCATCATGAGTAGGCGGAGCGAGGCCGACTCTGGCCAGCAGATCATTGCCCCCGGGGGGACGCTTCGCTACTTGGCGGAGCAGGCCTACTCGGAATTAGATTCAGAAGATCTAGCTCTCATTTCAGAAATTCGTTTAGTGCAGGCGCGTCGCTTAATCGATAGCTCCGATCTTACCATGGAGCGCTTACAGAAGACCTTAGCGCATTTGGCGTCTATTCGAGAGCAGTGTAAGGCCCGTATGGTTGTGCTGTTTGGGACGGATAATATGGCCCTCATGGCCGAGGCCGTTCGTCAGGGTTTACCTCCTTCGCCGTATCCCATTATTTTTACGTGTTCGCAGGGCGATATAGATGATCCACAATCTGATGCTGTCGGCAATGTGCGCGATGCTCTTTCGGTGTGTCTCCAGCCACAGATGGTTCAGGCGAACAACGGGGTAGTAGGAGTGCAGTTTGATGGTGTGCTGCGCCCTGCCTTTGGATTTATTAAAAAAACAACCGACAAGCGGAATCCCTTTAGTAGTCGAGGTGCGCGTATTGCCGAGTGGTCGGAAGGACAGCGAGAGTGGAAATTCCCAGGCCCGCCTTGGCCTCCATATTTTTTTAGTAATGGTTCACAAAAGCACCCAGAGTTGGCCAAGCGAGTCTTGCAGATACGTGTCACTCCTGCCTTTGATTATCATGACTTTTATTACGACATGCTCGAGCGGTGCAAGAACACCAAGCGCCCCTTGCCCGATGCGGTGGTGTTAGAGGCACCTGGGCCAGGGAATCTCTCGAGCGAAGAACCTAAGCGCGAGATCATACGTCGCGTGACAGATATGCTCCATAAACGTGGTGTGCCACTGGTTGTGATGCCGCAGGCTTGTGGCATACAGCAAACATTGGATCAAACACTCTTTGAGCGTGAGCCAGTGTATGCCGGTAACCCGATTACGCTGTGCCCCGATGATCCGAGTAAAAATCCATTACACCTCCCCGATGTCACTGCCAACGAGGGGTTGGCTTGTTTAGCATTAGCGGCTGGTGAAGCTAAAGGTAAAAAGCCAGACGAAATCATTCAGCATGTTCGTCGACGATTAATGGAGTATGCGTACTTGGTAGCGGGCGTGGTACCGGGTTCGGCCACATCGCCATGGCCCGACATGCCCGGTCATGGCATGGGTCGGCCAGCTGTTCGTCATGTGGGCGATCCGCTCTCGGCAGATGATAGCGATTCGGATTTACCCGTGCCGATAACCCCAGCCCAAAAGACGGGTTTGTGGAATTGGTTACGCCGGGAAAAGCACTGATAACGCTGAATCGGCAGAATATTCGTTCTTTTGCCGACAACCTGGTATACTGAACGCTATGCTGATTCTGGAGGAAGCCAAGAGCAAACTCTTGGCTAGCATTGGCTACTTGCCCGCTGCCGAACAGGCAGATGTGCAACGTGCTCTAGAACAGGCGATTATTTGGCATGGGGAGCAAACACGCCAGAGTGGCGAACCATACGTTACACACCCCATTGCGGTAACCACGTACTTGGCGGGGCTGGAGGCCGGACGCGATGTGCTTGTGGCCAGCTTGCTCCACGACGTGATCGAAGATCGACCAGTAATGGTCGAAGATATCAGTAAGTTATTTGGTGAACGAGTGGCCACTATGGTCGATGGAGTAACGAAGTTGAGTAAAATGGAGTACCCCAGCAGTGGTAGCCATCGCCAAATTGCTTCACTGCGTAAGTTGCTCCAGGTGGCGACCCAAGATCTGCGCATTTTGGTGATTAAGTTGGCCGATCGCTGGCATAACGTGCAATCGCTTGGGGCACTGAGGCCCGAAAAACAAATGCGCATTGCTCGCGAAACGCTCGATGTGTACGTGCCCTTTGCCCGTATGGTGGGTTTGTGGAATTTAAAGAATGATTTAGAGAATGCCTGTTTTCCTTTGGCGTACCCAGATGCCAGCGAGGCGTGGTCGCGCGCTGTGGTGCGAGCCCGAGCGAGTTTGCAAGCTGAGCGCGAAGCATTGGTAGATCGTCTGGATCCCGAAACGAGCGATACGGTGGAGGCCAAGCTCGATTTTATGACCGACTACGAGCTCTTTATGAGGTTTCAGGGTAACCCTGAGCGCTTACGTCAGTCGGCTGCGCTCGATAGTGTTTTGGTGATTGTAAAAAACCCGCAAACGTACACGCTCGATTGCTACCGCGTGCTTGGCGAAATCCACGAGCGCTACCGTTGTGTGCCACTGAGCTTCCGCGATTACATTTCGGTCCCTCAGCCCAATGGCTACCGTGCACTGCACACCGTGGTCTTCATTTCGCACAATCATCAGGTGCGGCTGCGTATCCAAACCGCGCGCATGTACGAGTATGCCGCTCGCCGCAAACTTTCGTATTGGCTACGGGAGGGGAGCGATATTCTGGCGGCTCTTCAGGGTTTTCAATCGAATGCCAGTGCCGATAACGCCCAGTACGCCGCTCAGCTGAATGATACGCTCCTCGGTCAACGCATGACGGTGTTTACGGCCTCCGGCGAACTGATCACACTACCTCGTGGCTCCACTGGCGTGGATTTCACGGTGGCCCAAAACCCCGATAACTTGCACTACTTGGAAGCCGTGGTTATTAATGGTCAGCGCACCGAGGCAGCGCAAGAATTGCAAGATGGTGATATTGTTGAGCCAGTGCTCAGTGTCGAAAAAATTGGTGCCCGCTCTGTGTGGCTGACCCGTGTTAAAGCTCCCGAGAGCCGCCGAGCATTGCAGCAAACATTGCAAGATGCCGATAGGAGCACCCTTGTTACCCAGGGTCGAAACTTGCTCGAAATTGAATTGCAGAAGTATCGCACCTCGCCGCTGTGGCTCAAGTTTTACCCTTTTAGTGCGGCCATGTTCCAAAAGCTGGAACGTCAATCCATGGCCGAACTGTACGCCTCGCTCGGCGATGGCTCATTGGAGTTGGGGAAGGTGGCAGAGGTTATTATGCAGGAAATTACTCGAGGCACACGTTGGCTGGCCCGACTGACCCATGCTTTGGGTTTCTTGCCTAAGGAGCGGGTCTCGAATACTAAGTCGCTAGTGATCAAAATTGCCGTGTATGCTCAAGATCGCACAGGGTTCTTGTACGACCTAACGCGTTGTTTTGCCGAACAGCGGGTAAATATTGCCTCGTTGGCTATCCATGCCCTGCCAGCTGGCCGTGGTTTGTATTCCATTTCGCTAGAAGTCGAGAATTTTGCACAATTCAGTAACTTATACGACTCCATTATGGGAGTTCAAGGCGTTCAAAAGGTGGTACGGAAAACTTGACTTTTGCTCAATAATGCGAAGAATATGCCTACTTCGGCTGTCTTTCCCCAAAACAGCCCTATCGCCATGAGTGAACGAACCCATGACCTTCGGCTAGATCAGGCAGTAGACCCACTGGCTGAGGCTTATGATAATTTTTGGCGCAAGAAGTACGAAAATCGCGATCGCCGTGCTTTTCGCGATAATACACATATTGGCGAGACGCAGGCGGCACTGGCTCATTGGTATGCTCAATTGACCGAAAGCCACGGCATGAAAAGATCTGATCAGCAATTAATTGTGATTGGTCCTGGTCGTGAATTTGTTGAACGAGGCCTGGGTTCGGCCCTGCGTGCAAACGTCAACCGCCATAAGGCTGTAGTGGGTATTGATTGGTCAGTGGGCACGCTCGAGGATTTTCGCCGACAGTGTAACGAAAAATTAGGAGGTCATCCGCGTATCGAAACCGAGCAGGTAGATCTATCGGCCGGATTGAGTGGATCTTTGGAGCTCATGCTTGTCGACCGGCTTGATCAACTAGAAGAGCCAGGTGGCGCCGAAGCTTTTACAGCGTACCTAGAGCAATTAACGTTGGAGTATGATTCAATCTTGCAAAACGAGCTCTCGTTAGATCGACCAGAAAATATTGATAAGAGTGTGTTTCACCGTATTACGGAGCGAGTTGGCGCTTGTCGTTTGGCTATGGGTACTTTGGTGTTAGGCGGTATGTTTGCCCTCACCGAGAGCAAAGTTCGTGCACAGCTGATGGAGGCACATTCTCGTTTTCCTGACCAGGTAACAGGCGAGCATGTTCGAGAAGTTCTTTCGGCATTGCATGCGCTTGTTACCAAGCTGAATACGTATGTGTCGACACGCATGGTCCGTCAGTACTTCCACGCCACGCCAGGGCCAGCGCACATGATTCAGATCACCGAAACGAACGCCACGTATGTCGATGGTCACGACACGCATACGCGTTTAGATGTGGTAGATTTGCGCCATCGACTCAAGCAGGGGCACATTGGTATGTTGCAGGCGCAGTGTTGGGTTCAGAATGACGAAGAGCCGCCGCATACCCACGTTGTGTCGCCCTTGATCTTTTACCGAAATGGAAATAATGGCACAAGCGCTGCTGTCGATGCTACCCAAGCTACGAATACCAATCGTGTTTTTGGAGCGAATGGATTATTAGCTGATGGCTCGGGGGCTGCGCTGTTGCCCGGCAAAATCGATACAACAAGTTTCACCGGTGTTCCAGATGACGTGATTTCGACCGAAGGGCCTTTGCCAAAGTCGATCAGTCGTTTACGGGAGGAATTACTCGCGCGAATCGGTTTAGTGGTACCGCGGCTGGCTCTCAGTTAAAACGCTAGTTCATAGGCCGTATCTGTCGTATTCTATGGAGGTGCAACGCCACTTTACTGCTACGGCTTTTGTGATTGATAGCGATCTCCGTGTGCTTTTAATGTGGCACTACCGGCTTAATCGCTGGATGCCACCCGGCGGGCACGTAGATGAGAATGAAACTCCCGAAGATGCCGCCAAGCGGGAGTGTAAAGAAGAGACCGGTCTCGATGTTGAAATCGTTGGTGACCCGACGCCCGATTTATTTGCCAATAACCCTCAGGAGGGCCGTATGCTCAAAAAGCCGATCGCCATGCTCCTCGAAGAAATTCCAGCCAGTCCCGAACGTGGTGAGCCTGCACATCAGCACATGGATTTTCTGTTTATCGCCCGTCCGCTCAACCCTGCTCAAGTGCTCACTTTGGCTACAGCCGAAGGCCGGGAGCTCAAGTGGTTTACGCGGAATGAAATCGAGCAGCTAGATGATACGACGGAAATTTTTAGCAATGTAAAAGCCTATATTATGCAGGCTTTAGGCTGATATGTGATACACTTTCAAATATGGTACTTATCAACGACAACTCCAACGTTTTAGCCATTGGTGCCGATCTACCTCACTTTGTATTACCGGCTGTGGATGGTTTACAGATCGATACACATGTCATTCGCGATCCTATTGTAGTGATCATCTTTACTTGTAATCACTGCCCCTACGCCCAGGCGTACGAAGATCGCTTAGTCAAAATGGCCGAACATTTCGATGGTGAGGGCGTGCAGTTTATTGCCATTAGTAGTAACGATGCCGAGGCCTACCCCGATGATTCTTTTGAGGCAATGAAGCAGAAGGCCATCGATAAAGCCTACCCTTTTCCATACTGCTACGATGCCGATCAAACGGTGGCGCGCTCTTTTGGGGCGCTCTGCACGCCACACTGTTTCGTCTTCGATCGCGAGCGTAAGCTCCAGTACAAAGGCCGAATCGATGATAACTGGAAGGATCCCAAAGCGGTGATGAACCAAGATCTCCGTAATGCCGTGGCGGCTTTAGTGCGCGGCGAATTGCCAAGCATCGCCGAGGCCAATGCCATCGGTTGCAGTATTAAGTGGAAGTAAGAAGCGTGGGAGAACAGCCTACCCTGGATTTATTTAGGGCAGGCTGTTTTCCGTGAATGAAGATCAGAATTATTTCCCTTGCTTGAGCGTCTTTTGTAGGTACTGACCGGTGTAACTGCGGGTGACTTTGGCTACTTCTTCGGGCGTACCAACGGCAATCACTTCGCCGCCGCCGGAGCCACCATCGGGACCAATATCGATGATGTGGTCGACACACTTGAGCACATCGAGGTTGTGTTCGATCACAAGTACCGTGTTGCCTTTTTCGACCAAACGCTGGAGCACATCGAGCAGTTTATTGATATCGTCGAAGTGCAGACCTGTGGTGGGTTCATCCAAAATATAGAACGTCTTACCGGTGGCGCGCTTAGTCAGTTCAGTTGCCAGCTTAATACGCTGCGCCTCACCTCCGGAGAGGGTAGTGGCACTCTGTCCTAAGCGAATGTACCCCAGGCCCACGTCGTCGAGCGTTTGGAGCTTGTTTTTGATCGAGGGAATGGCTGTAAAGAAATCGAGAGATTCGCCAATGGTCATATCGAGCACCTCGGCAATGTTCTTGCCTTTATACGTTACTTCCAGGGTTTCGCGGTTGTAGCGCTGGCCGTGGCAGCGTTCGCAGGTAACGAACACATCAGGCAAAAAGTGCATTTCGATTCGCTTTAAACCATCGCCTTCACATTCCTCGCAACGGCCACCTTTAACGTTAAAGCTAAAGCGTCCAGCTTTGTAACCACGGAGCTTGCTTTCGGGCGTGGTGGTAAAGAGATCGCGCACATCGGTAAAGACTCCCGTGTAGGTAGCGGGGTTACTACGAGGCGTGCGACCAATGGGGGATTGATCGATCACAATCGCTTTATCTAAGTGCTCTAAGCCTTCGATCTTTTCGACATCTTGCGGCTTGGTATGGGCCTTGTTGAGCACACGCTGGAGCTCTGGGCCTAAAATACCGTGGATCAAGCTGGATTTACCCGAACCCGATACGCCAGAAATACCAATAAAGGTACCGAGCGGAAACGCAGCATTCACATTCTGTAAGTTGTGGTGCCGAGCCCCTGTAATGGTTACAAATTTTCCATTACCTTTGCGGCGCTCTTTGGGAATCTCGATCTTCTTTTTGCCACTAAGGTACTGACCCGTAACAGATTTAGGATTATTGATGAGGTCTTGTGGTGTGCCCTGGGCAATTACTTGGCCACCGAATTTACCGGCGCCTGGGCCAATTTCTAGCAGTCGGCCCCAGCAATGGTCTCTTCGTCGCGTTCTACCACGAGCACGGTGTTTCCTAAATCGCGTAGCTGGAGCATAGTTTGGATCAACTTACTGTTATCACGTTGGTGCAAACCGATACTTGGTTCATCGAGCACGTAAAGCACGCCTTGCAGAGCCGAACCAATTTGCGTGGCTAAGCGAATACGCTGCGCCTCACCGCCGGAGAGCGTGGCGGCAGAGCGCGAGAGGGTGAGATATTTAAGACCCACGTTTTCCAAAAAGCTCAAACGAGCCGAGATCTCAAATACCACTTTTTTAACAATCGTGAATTCGTGCGTAGAGAGTGTGCCACTTTCTTCTGTAGGGGCTTTAGCCGAGGCGCGAGGCACGAGTCCTTCAAAAAATCCCTTCGCTTCATCAATCGACATATCGGTAGCCTGCACAATGTTCTTGTTGCCCACGGTTACACCTAAGATCTCCTTCTTTAGGCGGAGCCCCTTACAATCTGGGCAGGGGAGCTCAAGCATGTAATCCTCAATTTGCGTGCGGATGTAGCTACTATCCGTCTCTTCGTGGCGGCGCTTGAGGTTAGGGATCACACCCTCGTACGTGGTTTGGTAGGTGCCGCCGAATTTCATCGATTGAATATCAACATTGAGCGTGTGAGGGTAGCCATGCAGCACAATTTTCTTATGCTCCTCTGGTAGGGCATGCCATGGAGTATCTAAGTCTATTTGAGCAGCTTTCGCTAATGCCTCGAGCACTTGGCCCATAAAACCGTTACGACTGGCAGAGGTAGCCCAGGGGTGAATGGCACCCTCGGCAATGGAGAGTTTTTGGTTGGGGATAATGGCCGCCTCGTCTACTTGCAGAATGGAACCGATACCATGACAGTGCTCGCAGGCGCCGTGTGGGGAGTTAAAGGAAAAGCTACGAGGTTCGATATCTGGGATGTGGCCTTCGGGGTGATCGGGACACACGAAGTTTTGGGGAAAGCGGCTCATCTCTTGCGTATCGGCATCGAGCACCATTAACGAACCTTCGCCCTTTTTTAAGGCCAACTCTACGGAATCGGCAAGCCGGGAGCGGTTGGGGTTTACCTTGCCAGGTTCGGTTTGCAGATCGCGAATGATTAAGCGATCGACCACAATTTCGATGTTGTGCGATTTTTTGGGGTCCAATTTTACATCTTCGTCGGTGGTCATCACTTGGCCATCTACACGCATGCGCACAAAGCCCTCGCGCTTAATCGCTTCGATCATCTTAATGTGTTCACCTTTGCGGCCTTGGATGACTGGAGCCAACAGGAAAATCTTTTTGCCCTCGGGCATGCTGGTAATGGTTTCGACAATTTGACTGGCCGATTGTTTCTGTAATTTTTTGCCACACACGCTACAGTGCACGCGGCCCACTTTGGCCCACAGCAAACGCATGTAGTCGTAAATTTCGGTAACGGTTCCCACTGTAGAGCGGGGGTTACGTGGGGCAGTCTTCTGATCAATGGAAATGGCGGGGCTGAGGCCTTCGATGGAATCGACCTCTGGCTTTTCCATTTGGGCGATAAACTGACGAGCGTAAGCCGAAAGGCTTTCGACATAGCGGCGTTGGCCTTCGGCGAAAATAGTATCGAAAGCGAGGGTGGACTTACCGGAGCCCGAGAGGCCCGTGATCACCGTGAGTTGGTTGCGGGGAATGGCGACATCAATATTCTTGAGGTTATGCATGCGAGCGCCCCGGACGATGATCTTATCCATAGATGAGTGCGAAAAAATAGATACAACAAAAAGGCCGCCCCGTTCGGCGGGGGCAGGGCCCAAGCCTACAGAAAATTTGGGTGTTTGTCGAGGGAGATAGATGGGAAAAGAATTGATGCATATTTGAGCTGCTGCCGTCTATTGCGGTACAATATGTTTCTTTTATGGAGTTCCAAAACTCCGACGGCCCGTGTTACGAGGCGATCGTGGATCGTTTACGTGCGTACGGTCCGGAGGGTCGTGAATGGAATGTGTTGCCCGATGGTTTTTATTGCCAAGATGTCAGATCGGCTACTGGTGTGAATCGTGTGTGGATCGTGGCTTTCAATAAGAAAGTCGCCGATGATGTATTAATTTGGGATCCGCGCGAAGAAGATCATCTGCGGATACTGACACGTGCTCAATTAGGCTTACTGAGATCAGATGAGGTGTGGGTAGATTTAGACGCTCAGAATTTTACTGCCGATCGTGATCGTGTACGTGTGGGTATAGCCGTTGTTTTAGGTTTGGCCGCAGTTATTGCCATTTGGTCTGCTGGCGAGCGCTTACGTAGTTGGTTCACTCAAACTGTGGCAGCTCCAGTAGATGCACAGAATTGAGGCTTTTCACTTTTGCACACTCACTTTGCCCTAGCTCGACTTTGCGTGCTACGTCTTTCCAAAATTGCCTTTTTTTCTTTTTCCGTAAATCTCGAATCCTGGCGAAGTAATTGTTCAGATTGCCCTTGAATAAACTTTTGTGCACTGCCGGACTCCAGCTCAGGAGATGGTTTTGTATTCATTAGATTCATTACGAGCCGAATGTCTTGTAGGGCACTAAATTGTTGATCGGAAGTCAGATTATCTAAGCCTGATTTTGAACTTTCATTTAGAAAAGCAACGAGTTCTTTCATAGCTGCTTTAAGCTGATTTGCAGTCAGTTTTCCTTCTTGTGAATTGACGATGGCCCGAAATTTCTCGATTTCTTTTGTGCCATTTACTTTGTTATTTCTTAGTTCCTCAATTCCTCGAAGAATAGGGTTGTTTGAGACATCGTCATTCGTTTCATCCAATCGCTCTGTATTTACTTTTCCAGTGCGTGTACGAGAATCACTATTTTTTAGCGCAGGATTGGTATCTGTCTGGGGTTGATTCTTGTTAAGAACATCTCGGATTGTGGTACTGTCATTTCTTGCAGCAAGTTTTTGGCTCTGAATAGTTCGCAAAGCAGCTAGTTCCATTGCTTGCGCAGATGGGTTCTTTTGAGGTACTTCTGATTCTGTGTTTTGCGGAGGAGGCGATTCACGTATCTCTCGTGCCAATAGTCGATACTCAGCATTGCATGCTCTACTGCACACAGTGTAGTTGTTTTTTTGTTGCATAAATCCATTCATTCTACTTCAAATTACTACAATTATCAATTTTTCTGCTATTAATATGCCTGTGTTCACCGGAATTATCGAAGCCACCGCGCCTGTACGTATCCGTACCGATCGCACTCTCACTATTGGGTGTCCGCCATCATTTACCGATCTTAAACTCGGCATGAGTATTGCCGTGAATGGTGTGTGCCTTACGATCACAAAATTTGATCAGACTTTTATTGCATTTGATGTCATTCCTGTCACTTGGGATCGATCTTCTTTAGGGTTGCTCCAAGTCGGATCAATGGTGAATGTGGAACGAGCTATGCCAGCCAATGGTCGGTTTGATGGACATATTGTGCAAGGTCATAGCGAGGGGGTGGCGGTGCTCACTTCTTCTCAAGTAGAACGTGAGGGGACGGTCCTGACATTTGAACTCCCAGAGTCGCTCATGTCGTACATTGTGCCTCGTGGCTCCATTACCATCGATGGCGTAGCCCTCACGGTTATGGAAAAGAAGGGGAACAAGATTTCCGTCGGCATCATTCCCACGACGCTCAAAGAAACAACCCTCGGCCAGCTCCAATTAGGCCAACGTGTGAACATCGAAACAGATGTGATTGGTCGATATGTGTTGCAGAAGTTGAGTGATAAAAAGGATTAAAGGATCAAGAAGATTGAAAGGATATCCTTTATTCTTCATTCCATATTCTTTATTCTGCCTCCATGCGTCACGCCACTGTTGCCAATCTCGATCTCCCTAAACTCCCCGCCACTACTCGAATTGGCATTCTGCACAGTTCGTTCTATCCCGCAGAGGTGCTGAGCATGGTGGAAGATGCCAAGCAGGTGTTTATAGAGGCGGGAATATCGTCCGAGACAGTGTTTGTTCAACAGGTGTATGGATCATTTGAGATTCCGCTGCTCGGTGCAGCGTTGGTCAAAGCAAAAAAAGTAGATGCCCTCCTTGGTTTTGGAGTAATTGTAGAAGGCGAAACACACCATGCAGCACTCCTCGCTGAGTCTACCGCGCAGGGCATGATGCAGGTGCAAGTAGAGCATGCCATACCCTTTGCTTTCGAGATCTTGTATGTGAACTCGCTGGATCAAGCTACCGCGCGTTCGAGTGGCCAGGGAAGTAAGGGTAAGGAGGCAGCGTACGCCGTGCTACAAAGTCTCGGTGCCCTCAAGGCAATTCGGAACTAGGCTTCTTGTATACACAAATTGTTCAAAGTACTCTACTGATCGTACTTCTCTCTTTATCTATGCGTGTTTCGCGAGCGATTCTGGCCATTACCTTACTGATTCCGACCAGTGTGGCGTTTGCCAAGGTATTCCCAGATGTCTCTAAAACCCTGCCCCATAGCGAGGCGATAGATAAGCTCTCGGAACTCGGTGTTATTTCTGGGTATCCCGATGGCACTTTCCGCCCTCGCGATCCTATTAACCGTGCGGGTCTACTCAAAATGCTCTACATCGCTGCTGGCGTACAGCCGGCACCAGGTTCGAGTGGATGTTTTAAAGATGTCGAAAAGGGGAGTTGGTATGAGGTGTATGTGTGCGATGCGGTTAAGCGTGGCTTTGTACAGGGGTACGAAAACAATACGCTCTTTCGGCCCAGCCGCTCCGTTACTCGGGCAGAAGGACTGAAGTTGAGCGTGGCAGTATTTGGATTATCTACTACCGGTTGGCCGGCTCAAAAACAGTACCTCGATGTAAAGCGGAGTGATTGGTATGCTCCCTACTTAGATGCAGCTGTAGCCAATAAAATGCTCCCCATTCCTGGTCAGGAGCAGTATCAAGTGTTCTACGGCACACTGGCACTCTCGCGCGGCGAAGCGGCTAGCTTTATCTGGCGAGCACGTGCATGGCGTGAGCACCCTCTTGCTCCACCGGTAGCAAGTAGCAGCAGTTCAGTCCTTTCTAGTGTTTCGTCGAGTGTGGTCTCTTCGGTGGTAAGTACGAGCGCTCAGAGCAGTAGTGTTAAAACGAGTGTCTCTTCGGCTGCTAGTACCAAGTCGAGCGTTTCTTCTAAGAGCTCTACTGTCAGTAGTAAGAGTTCATCGGCCATCAGTAGTGCCAAGTCGAGCTCGGTTGCGAGCAGTGTAGTCTCGTCACGCAAATCTTCGTCGTCACTCATGGCCGATGATTTAGCAGCCAAACGGGCAGCTCAGCAGGTAGAAGAAAAAAAGCGGGCCGAAATAGCTAAAGCTAACACCAAGCAGGTCTCGGTGCCAT
>CAZLUF010000004.1:0-4617 GCA_964562645.1 uncultured Candidatus Peribacteria bacterium | reverse complement strand
TCGTATGGCTATTCCAAAAGCTGGCACCATCGACTTTTCGGCTCAAATTACCAGTAAGTTGGGTAATGTTAGTTGTCGCTTTTTCCGCCTAGAGCGCGACGGTGTATCGGTGGAATATTACTTGGGCTTTCAGGAAGGTCAGTCTTGCTACCTGCGTGTAGCGGTGCAACCAGGCACCTTCCAGATGGATGTTGAACCCACCGTGGCCGATACCAGTGTAAAGGTAGAAGCCAAAGTGGTGCCGGGAGATTTAAACGATGGATTCTCGCAGGCTAAGACGTTGTTAAGCGGCCAATCTCGAACCGATATGCTCGATGCCAACGACCTAGCCGACTGGTACACGTTTACGATTCCTAAAACTGCCCCCGGTGTTACGCCATCCGAACTCAAAGTTTCGATGGTCAGTACCGATGGTGTCTCCTGCCTGGTTTACCCCATGAGCGATGTGGATCTATTTGGCTTTACATCGCCGCAGTGTAATCAGAGCTTTGCCTACCCCGGTGGTACCTACATGATCAACATTCGTCACGTACCGCCACGAGCCGCCAAACAGGCGTATACGGTGTCACTGTTGCCGAAGTAGTCGATCGCAGAAGTTCAAACCAGAGAGTAGGTTGGTCTCCAAACTGCTCTCTGTTTTCTGTTCACTTTCTTCTATACTCTCGCCCTATGACGAAACTCGATTCCATTGCCGATGCACTTGTCGCCATGCGCGAAGGAAGGTTTGTACTCTGTGTTGACGATGCCGATCGCGAGAACGAAGGTGATCTGTTTGTAGCTGCCGAACACATTACGGAAGCACAGATGGCATTCATGATTCGTCACACCAGTGGCATTGTGTTTCTCTCGATGAACCCAGGTATGGCCGAGGCGCTCGAACTGCCACCGATGGTGCAACAGAATACATCTAAGCGCGGCACACCGTTTACGGTTTCGATTGAGGCAGCACATGGTGTGGATACTGGAGTTTCGGCCAAGGATCGAGTGACGACTATTAAAACCGCTATCGCCCCCGATGCCAAACCCAGCGACCTCTCGCGTCCTGGGCATATTTTTCCGCTCCGGGCTAACGAGGGCGGCGTGTTGGTACGGGCAGGTCATACCGAAGCTTCGGTCGATCTGGCGCGTTTAGCCGGCTTACGACCCTGTGCTGTGGGCGCCGAACTGATGCACGAAGATGGCACTATGATGCGCCTGCCCGCACTTCGTAAATTCGCCGATCAACATGGCATGCCACTCATTAGCGTGGCCGATCTTATTGCGTATCGCCGTCGTACCGAATCTCTAGTTGCGCGGGCTGCCGAGAGTGAGCTCGATACCGCCACCGGTGTGTGGCGCATGTGCGTGTATCACGAAGCATTTAGTCCTTCGGAACATGTGGCATTGGTGATGGGTGATGTTACAACGCCAGAACCAGTACTCATGCGCGTGCATTCGGAGTGTCTTACTGGTGATGCATTTGGATCGAAACATTGTGACTGCGGCGAGCAATTACACACTGCAATGGAAAAAATTTCGGTCGAAGGTCGAGGAATTATTTTATATTTGCGTCAGGAGGGGAGAGGTATCGGACTCACAAATAAAATTCGTGCGTACGCATTACAACGTCACTGCGGACTCGATACAGTCGATGCAAATTTGCAGCTGGGATTGCCCGAAGATTTGCGCGATTACGGAGTGGGCGCACAGATTTTAAGAGATCTTGGAGTAAGCACTTTACGGCTTCTGACAAACAATCCTAAGAAGGTGGTGGCTCTGGAAGGTTACGGGTTAAAGATCGCCGAGCAATTGCCGCTCGTGCTGAGTGAGCCGAGTGAAAAACAGAAAAAATATTTGAATACCAAGCGTGAACGCATGGGGCACGAGTACAAAAAATTCGAGTGAGCGAAAAAAATCGAAAGCATACATCATCACATTCTCTCCGTTCGGCTGCACGTCTGATTTGCCGAAAAATGTTTTCAAACGTAAACTTACTTCTGCTTTCCAATTTTTTTCCAACCCATTCTATGGCCGTAAAAAAAGCTAAGAAGAAGGCAGTAAAAACTAAGAAGCCAGTCGCTAAGAAGAAGACTGCCAAGAAGACCACAAAGAAGAAGAAATAGTTTTTCTTTTTGGTACTCGAGAGCGGTGTGTTTCACGCCGCTTTTTTTGTGCGTTACACACCGACCATCATCGATGTACTTCGTATGGGCGCGGTTTGCGTTTTCAAATTTTCGAGGGCGTGCAAAATTTGATGCACGCAGTGCTTCTTGCGTTGGATGGAAATCTCTTCCTGTTCCAGGGAGTGGAGCAGGCGCTCTGGGGCATCGGCAGTAAAATGGAGTGTGCCATGATTCGTACTCGCCTGTACCAACCCACGTTTGACGAGCAATTGGCAGGTGTACTGGGCAGTGGTTCGGGCCATATTAGTCCGTAAACCCACCACCGAGGCAGGTGCCGTACCGTACGTTAAGAGCGCCAGGTAGACCTGGATTTCGCGAGGATTTAAGCCAATGCTAGCCAAAACATCGTGAATTTTTTCCATAGTTGGCTGTCTATTCTATGTATGATGTGTAGTATTGTCAAATAGTTAATAATGTTTTATAATTATATGAATGGTAGAAGGTCAGAATCCAAAATACAATCGGCCCACAAATGTCATAGTCTACGACCCGTTGCAGCAGGCGCGGAGTAAGTTGCTAGCTATACGCATGGCGGCCTTACAGGCGAATGATCTTGATGGCTACATGCTGGCAGCCAATGCTCAGCACTATTTGCTGCAGCTGCACGACGCACCTCAGCAATTGCAGCAGGAAATTTTGGGACAAATTCAGGCATGCTTACAGGCTTCGCCCAACGATGTGGCCAATGGTAAGTTATCGATCGATCAATTTGGTACACGTGCGCAGGTATTGAGTATCCTGGAATCAACTGGTGTGGTTACGGCGGAAATCCTACACCCACATATTGATCGAGGTACGTTGCGTCCAGTGCCGGAGTTCGATTGGCGAGTAGATCGTACTTTGCCAGAAATTCGCCGTCGCCTCGGTATGGATCCTGTTCAGTTATTAGAACAAATTGAAATACCAGAAAATACCACTCAATACACACTGGATCTGGGTGCGGGCAACGGCACGGTGATTATGGCCTTGGGCGAAATAACGGCTAAGAAAAAATTAGGGAAGTTTGTGCATATGGGGATTTCCGATGCTTGGTACTATCCACTCTCAACCTTGATCGATAGAGTGATTAATTTTGAGCAGCTAGAAGCCGAAACTGGTGCGCATCTTACTCGCGATGAGCGGGAGGCGTTTGGACATTTTCTGTACGCATTTCTTTCGTTGCGAGACCCAGCCTCTGCCGCTGATTCTGGACATGTCGAAATGAATCGTGACATTCAGTCATCGTTAGCTGCGGAGCCAAATATGCTCATAGATTTAATTCGCATGGCAGCTCCTAAGTTACTGAGTATTGATCACGTGCCAAATGATATTAGTGTTTGTGCTAATGGTCAGAATGAACATCGACAGTTGATCTCGCAGCCGACTAGCGCAGCGTATAAAGCCATTCGTAAGCTCTTCTGTGCTCATCCCCAAAAATATCTGTGTGCCGCTGGCGATGTGCGCTCCAAAATTCCCTTTAATCAGCAGGGAATGATGATTGGAGATTTTGCTAGCAGCATACAAAACTTTCCAGATCGTCAGTTTTCGTATATTCAAAGCTGCCGAGGTACGGTGTTTGTGTCTGGGCAGGCGTACGAAGATCTTATGGTTACTACGCTCCAAAAGTTAAATGACACAGGTATTGGCGTGTTCGATTGCGTACGTAAATTGAATGGCAGCTACTACGCACTTGATCAACTACTCCGTATCCGTGAACGTGTGCAGAAGATAAGACCGGAGCTGCAGTTTTACGTTACCCTGGGCCCAGGAATCGAAGGTCAAGATTTCCGTGATCATCTCCCGGTACCTATTTCGTTCAGTGTGACTGCATCTCCAAAAATGGCGAGCTTTATCCGCAGCCATGCCATTACTGGCCCCAGTGTTGAAGGTGTAACGTGTGTGTGTATTCCGTTGGATGCAGCCGTGGAAGATGTAGAGTATCTCAAGCAAATCGACCCACAGGGAAACTTACAGAAAAATCTGGTGAATGTTCAGAATGCTCAGCCGGATAGTTCCGATGCCGTGGAAACTCTAAAAATTTAGAGCAATACTACTTCGCAAGAGTATTCCAGAATATCTCAAAGAGAATACGCAGGTTTTTTGAAACATCACGATGACGAATCGAGATGCCGATTGGGTGCTGCGGATCGGAAGAAAAAATGCAGACGTACTCGTCGCAAATTTTTAGATCGAGATTATAGGGGAACTTCTTGCCCGAAAAATTTCGCACCTCGCGGAACTCGGCTTGATCTGCCACGTTTACAGGATCATCGGCAGGCGAAATAACGCGGGTAAAGATTTTGCGCTCAATACGGGTTTTGACGAACTGTTCCACAAAGTCGGGATAGAAGATATTTTTATCCCAAGGGCCTTCAATCGCATCAATGGGCTTACGCAGATCAAGAATTTTTTTATAGAGCAAAATCATTTCTTGCTTGCCTTCGTAAAATTCTACGCGTGGCAAGGTTGTACCTGG
>CAZLUF010000003.1:23401-26614 GCA_964562645.1 uncultured Candidatus Peribacteria bacterium | reverse complement strand
ATTTTCGGCGACTTTTCTTTTTGCCATTTCTTTTGGTCGCTCAAAAGAAATGGCACTGTCTGCCTGACGGCAGACAAGAAAGCGACAAACAATCCGCTACTTTGTATTCACTGCCAAAGAAATACTTCCCCGCTCAGCTTGGAACTTCTCTAAAATACTCTTAGTCACTTTAGACATCACCAGGCGACGTTCGCCAATCGGCACCGGGAAACGCAGCACTAAGCGAATACCTTCGACAGTAGTTTCGACATATGTACGAGGCCCAAGGGTCTCGCGTTCGTGGTAGAACTCACGCATACGCTTACTGGTCTGGCGCTTGGCAGCTACCACAAATTCGGCAGTTTCGTACTCTAGAACTTCGGCAACAATCTGTTCTGCTCGCGCCACGTTACTCAGTGGTGTGAGCAGGAACACCACTTCTGTATCTACGTAGTCGGAAGTTTGGTGGTAGTTGATAACTGGCTCACGGAGCACCAGAGCGTTTGGCACCTGTACCAACTGACCCGAGCGCGTGGGATCAAACTTCAGATCGTGGTTCATTTCTAAAATCGTGGTACGCATGAGGCCCACATCGATCACATCACCTGTGACGTTACCGATGGTAATGCGCTGCCCCACAAAATACAGCCGGCGCTGCACGATCATCACCCAACCAATCATGTCGCGAATAACATCTTGCATGGCCACGGCCACACCCGCACCTAAGATGGCAAACGAGGTGAGAATACCCGGGAAATCGGCATTAAGGCCAATAAAGAGCCAGAGAATCAAACCCGTATACGCCGCCATGGTCACAAACTTGGTGGCATGGAAGCGTCGCGAAGGGTCACGGATTTTACCAGCTAGTAAGCGACGCAGCGCACTCTCGGCAAAAACGATCAGCAGTAGAATGATGAGATATTTAAACCCTTTAAAATACGTACCTAGCAGTTCCCACCTGGCCTGTGTTTGCAAGCGGCTAAGCTTATCTTGCTGCAGAGTGATAAAGGCCGTAGTCACCTCGCTGCGCGCATCTAAAATAGTTAAGCGAGCTAGTAATTCCGGGTACGTTTTTGTGAGGCGATACTGATCATCTAGTATGGTGCCCGAGCCAGCCACGACACCCGGCTTGTAAATGCGCTGCTCCTCTACTCGCAGTAAATCCATATCGGCCTGCATTTCGCGCTGCTGCTCCTCTAGGCTCGCCAGCAACTGTTGCTGCTTTTTCACCGCATCGAGATCGGCTACATCTAAAGATTTTTCGAGCTGCTGCAACTCTTCTTGAATGGCAGTTTTGGCACGATCGCGCTCTACCTTAAGTTTACGATCGAGCGCTGGCGTACCTCGCCCGTTTTGTACCACCACTTGGAACACACTTTCGATATTCGCCTGCACCGCATCTAACGGAGCTGCGCTAACCATCGCTGGAAGTGCCAGAACGCCGATGATGGACAGCAAAAGAGCCCGGGTGCGCATCGGCAATTAGTATAACAAGTCCCACTCTAATCCCGGATTGCGCGAACCAAAAAATCGTCTCTGCTTGTACGGTGTCGCAAAGTGAATTGTTATCTGTAAGCCAAGAAAGAGCCATTGGTAAGCGGCACCCGGTTTGGTACAATGCCCCGGCACACAGTTCCGTTGGGGAGTCGCCAAGCGGTAAGGCAGTGGCCTCTGGAGCCACCATTCGGGGGTTCGAATCCCTCCTCCCCAGCCATGCACCACTCACCACGTTCGGGTGCATGGCAACGCCAACCTAAGTAGCTCTTTTTTTGGTGCATGCCCTGCACCGGAGCAATGTGACTGGTGCAGGGCTCAGTAATTAGTAACGCTTTAGAACTACATTAAAAAAATCTTGCAAGCGAGTCATAATCCCGCCCCGCGAGTTGATGAAGCAAGTCTTGTGGAATTGAGAAGTTTACCCTGAGCGAAGTGCGAAGCGATGCGTAATCGCCCTCTGCTCCCCAGCCATCCATTTCCGTCCTTCAGCAAGCTCAGGACTACGCCGAGATCGACTGCCTCAAATCAATTGAGTGAATGTCTAATTTGATAGGCACTATCCAATTCTTTATTTGTATGACAATTGAAAGTTTTGACACTCAAAAACATACTTTCAGTCATGACTGTCAAAACTCAACGTATTTTCTTCGCATCAATCGGCGTTGTCATGCTTGCACTTGTCGTGAGCATCAATAACACGGACACGATCTTGGAGAGGGCAAGTGCGTTTCTCTTTCCACAGAATTCGAGTGTGAGTTCGGTGCAAAACTCTAGCTCCAGTTCGATACTGAGCTCCATGCAAAGTTCGGAATCGTCACAAATTTCAAGTTCGGAGCAAAGTTCTAACTCATCTGAAGATATTTGTGCTGGAAAATCCATTTGCTATCCATTCACACCTAGTGATCCCATACGAAATACTGGTAATGGATATCCATCGAAATGTCCGGAGGGCTGCTATGCTGTACCCAACTTGGGATTGCCCGATCCTTGCTATAATTCAGATGATCCAGGCGAACTAACCACTGATGCTTCTGGCGTTGAGGGCTATAACACTGTTGGCTGGCGTTCTGACTGTGAAAGCTTTGAAAATAAAATATGCTGCCAGACTACAGCAACTACCACTGAAACTTCATCTGATGGCGAAGAAACGACCACACTCCATGCATCATGGCACTTTATGACTAATGCTGATTTTTGCTCGGGACCAAATAATATCATAGTAAATACTGTGTGCTGTGTTGAGGAAAGTTATGGCATACCAGATGAGCAGAACTCCTGTACGTAATTCCAATGGCACACTGCATTGCGCGTGAGTATTGTCGCTAACCACTTTTTTCGCCTGCCAGAGCTCTAAACAAAACAGTCGTTGTGAGTCATTTTGGCCTGCCAACCGTAGACCCTGCGCAGCAGAGCGCAGGTTGGCAGGCCAACTTCTTTTTGTCGTGTCTACGGTTAGTAAATGAGCCCGTTCAAAAGACAATATTTTGGCCAGTGACACGAACCAAAAACGACCGTCGTTAACCTTCTAATCTTGGCCTATTTCTGCTATAATATTTAGATTTATGCTCGAGAATACTTACGTTGACGGCGAGTACGGGGATGACTTTGATTTGAACACCTCAAAACCGTCCCAACTCCCCCACTCGGCCTCAGCAGGATCAGTGACGCTCAAGCACATGTTTGAAGGTGAACTTTTAAGCTTATCGAAACAAGAACTCCAAAATGAACTAAAAAAGG
>CAZLUF010000003.1:6266-23391 GCA_964562645.1 uncultured Candidatus Peribacteria bacterium | reverse complement strand
GAAATATTAGCTAAAGCAGGCTTGGCACCGGAACAATATACACATGAACAAATTGCACAGTGGGCCAGTGTAGATCCCAATATCCTCACCCATATTTCTACAACACACCTTTCGGACCAAGATCGGTTGCACTTAGCTGTGTTGCTACAAGGCGCCACAGGTGTGGAATCTGGCATGGTGTACGAAGGCAACTCGGGCATGACGGTCACACTCCCTTCGTTTCGTTGGCCGGGATCAATGGTCACACATATCCAGCGCCGCGTGTGTCTAGAAGGTGCCGATAAAGATGGAAGTGTTTGGCGAGATTTCCAAATCGACACACTGGCTCATGCAGTCACATCTGCTCCGGACCATGCGCAAGATCTACAAGCCGAGTGCCAAGCCAAAGGACTAGGCCACATAGTACAAAGTGCACTCCAAAAGCAAAACGAGCCAGATTTCTGGAACAGCCATAAAGAAGACACATTGGGTAAATGTACTGGAACTCCCGAGGAACTCCTACAGATCCTGGAAGAACAAGAGCGGGCCGCCAAGAGGTATGAAGAATACCAAGACCGTAGCAAGCAACATCGTGCATTTGATATGTGGAATATGGATGAATTAGAAGCATCCACAGACGAAGAAGAGCAGGAAATACATGTACCAGTTGCACACTCTGTCCGATTTACACTATCGCAGTACGAATGGAATAGACCCATCCCCAATTATCACATCGCCTGGTCGCCTGAGTTCATGCTAGCGGCTGTGCGCATGGTAAAAGCGCAGCCCGATGTGCTCACAGAAACTCTAAAAATATGGCACGAAGACACCGATTCTTACACAAACGAGCCCCACGACACCACGGTACATTTTGTACATAATCTTCTGACGAATGGCGAGCGCTTAACGCGTGAGGATCTTGCTGATGAAGTACTGGACTATATTGCCGAGCAGGTACAAACAATACCCCAGCAAGAGCAACACGCGCTGCGCTACTGGCCTTGGCTGCTCACAGCTCCCGACCCACGTTCCGCACTCAATCACTATTTTGCCAGTCGCGCTGATCGCGAAAAAATTGAGAGCAGCATCCGTTCACAAAAGCAAAAACTCAAGACACTCCAAGGCCCTAGCCGCACCGAACGAAAAACCACTACAGACATAGTCTATTTTTCACGCGATGCGCGAGGAGTGCGAGCTCTGAGCACCTGGTTACAAAAGCATGATGCCTCGAGTATTTACACGGCTGCAGATTTTTATACGGCCATGAAAGAGATCGAGGAAATTGCCATGCCAGAATTTACCCCAGGCGAATCACTAGAGGGTGCCAATTACTTAATTAAGCGAGGGCCGGGTTCCTGGGCCTCGGGACATGGGCGCTGGGTTAATGCCACAGGCATTGCTACAACCGTGCTGCAACTCTGTCAGCGTCAGTTACCGCTTACCGATGCCATTACCCTTTGTTACAAATTCACAGGCCATCTATGGCCGAACGATCCGCTCCTAGCCGAGATATTTGAAACCAAACTACGCACACCGGCCGATGGCTGGCAAGCGTGGGATACCATCCGCGCACTGGGTGTACAGCAACTGACCGATGTTCTCATACAATGGCCCTCAGTCTTTCGTACTACCTTTCAATCCGACCTGCCTGCCGCATGCACACGAATAAAAAACGACGTACTGCAACCACTACTCGATCCATTTCAACTACATACTATTTTACAATGCACTGAACTCCTAGCTACTTTGGACCGCGAAGAAGCCAAGACATTCTTGCTGCAAATAGCCGACCGACCAGAGTTTCGCGAAGACCTACAGCGCTCATATGATGCCCGAGCTTTCCCTGTCTTGCTCCGAATCTGCTACAGCAATTTGTGCTACCCCACACCCGTCCAACGCCCGTTTCTGGAAATGGCTGAGCAGAGTGACACCTCGCTCTCATCGCCCATGGCCATACTGCTTCATATGGAAGCAAAAGGTGGAACGCCATGGACAGCTCGAGCCGTACCGGCGCTCAACCCCGAAGCCAACGAACGCACATGGTGGCAGATCGTGCATGATCAACAGTACCCCGAACCACCACCTTCCACTGGCGGCAAAGGCTCAAAAGAGCGCGAGTCGGGTAACCCCGAACAGCAGTACGCCGATAAACGTGATCAATTGCTCGAAAATCAGTTTGAGCCTATGAGTACGGAGGCGATAGACCCCGATGAGCCCGAGATGCCCCAGGCCTCGCACCCAAATGAGCAGCCGCGAGTACTTGGCACACTCTCGCGCGAGCTCACCGGGGATAACCGCTACCTGCTGGCCAAACTCTGCGATCGCTTTAACCCCCGTTGGTTGGCCCACGAACCCGCCGAACGCACCGCCCGCATGGATTTTCGCGAACTGGTGCAACTACCAACGAGCGGTGGCGAGGAGGTATCACTACAGGTGCACATGGGTCACGGCGGCGTGGTGCCTATGCCCATGGCGGCCATGGTCACCAATGCCACGAGCAGTAGTGGTCGCCTGCGTTGGGCAGGGCACTGGAGCCGACGGCTCGATGCACAAGAGAGTACGGCCGATGTGACCATAACCTACCAAGCCGGACCAGATCGCATACCAAACGCCAGTACCTTGGCCGAAGTGCGCGCCGCCTTACCTGCTTCGCTCGTTGCACACTTAGACCAACTGAGTCGCAGTACCGATTTGCCACCTTTGCTACAAGCCAAGCTGAGCGAGATCGATGCACGCACAGAGCCACTGGTTACTGTGGTGGCTCGCGTGCAACAGATAGTGCACCAATACTACGAGTACTGCTTTTTGAACCAGCACCCCGAGTACGCGGCCAAATACACAGCTCTACTCCAGAGCATGCCCATACGAAGCGAGCGCAACGCATACTTAGATTTCATTCATAGCCTACGCGAAGAACACGAAGAGATCTGGGGCCGTGGTGTGTGCGGGCAGTTAGCAACGGTACTGCAAGCTGCCCTACGCTCGTTGGGTGTACCTGCCTACTTTGCCACCGGCTACTACGCCAGTGGCACCACCATTACCACCAACGATGGTCACGCCTGGGTAACAGTACCCATGTTCGATGCCGATGGTCGACTCTTTTTAAAGCCCGTAGAAGCCACCGGTGGCGGCATAGATACTCGCACGGAAGCCGCAAAACATGTAGCCGCAAACTCAGCCGCCGAACCCAAGACAGCCCCTGTAGAAGTAACCACTGCCGATACCACACCAGTACAACATGTGCACGAAGATGTGCGGCAGCACTTTAGCTCGCTCCTGGGGATCGATCTCGCCCACGATGATGTTGCAACTGCCGGAGTAGTGGTCCGTCGCGTGGTAGAGGAGATGAGTGGCCGCCCCAGCCAAACCAGCAATATGGGTTTGCTACTCGAGGGCAACATGGTTACCCCTCGTTACGCAAATCGCCTGGAGCAAGAGCTCGATCCTGCCGTAAACACACTCACAGCTGGCACACGGGCGCTTCTGCAACACATATTAGAAACCGATAGAGCCACTTACCGGGCACTCAATGAGCGCTTTATGCAAAACGAGCCACCGCTGGAGTTTTAAGCACTAGCCAGTTACGAGATCTCCTCCGCCAGCTCCACAATAATCCCCTCTGGGCCACGGATATAGCACAGACGGTACATGTTTTCGTAATTATGGATGGTACCCATTAGTTCGGCCATGCCCTTCTGCTGAACTTTGGCGACCAAGGCCTCCAGCCCTTCGACATTCAAACAAATATGCCGCATACCAAGCGTGTTACTTTGCGCTGGCTGCAAGCCTTTGGCATCTACAGGACTATGGAACTGCACGAGTTCGATGTAGGCCTCGCCACCTGGAGTTTTGAGCATACAGATATCGTCGCTCACATCCGTAAGACCAATGATCTTCCCCAGCCACTCCCCTTCCATATGCATCTCGCCCATGAGCTCGAACCCCAGTTCCAAAAAGAACGCCTTGGCCGCGGCCATATCTAACACATTGATTCCCACGTGATCGAGGCGGTTGATCTTCATAGCAAAGAGTGTGACATCACTACGCCAATACACAAAGACAAACCCTCTAAATACTCACCTTTTACAAAAGCCCCCACTTGGAAGCGGGGGCCTGTTACATACTTACTATTTGACTGTATACGTAACGGAATTGTTCCGCTCGTTCGACTCACGCACGGCATTGTCCGCATCGATTGTTATCTTAAACACATCGCCAGTTTTAACATCGACACTCAGGAGCGTCCATGGATCCGTTTGCGTAGCCGTAGAAAAAGTTTTATCCCAGCCGCCTAAGTATTCCTTGTTTTCGAAGGACACATTCATCTTATCGTCGTAGCTTCGGGTAGCGCCTACTGGTGTGCGTTGCGAAACTAACTGGGTCATCTGCCCAGTGGGCAGAGCTCGATTTTTATTACGGATTTTCGCGTAGATAAATTTAACAGGCTCCTGCTTACCGCCGCGTACTGGCATCATCTTTACTTCCACTTTTACAGATTCTACAGATAAATCTGGCAGCTGGGTCGACCCCCTACTGCTACTCGACGAAGTTGACCGCACAACAGCGGTGCTACTGGCAGCACTGGAACGAATGCTCGACCGGGTGGCACCTGCAAGTGGCACTTTTTTGGATTCGGGCAGAGTGGTAAATGTAACCTCTTTACTCGCACCAGCACTGATCGTCTGAACCGAATCGTTAAAGGTTGCATACAGATAGACAACACACTTGTACGGCGTATTTGGTCGCAAACGACTGACTGGCACGGCCGCACTCTGCGAATACCCGCGCACTGGCGACACTTCGCCAGCGCTCTGGCACTCAGCCTTGTATTGCTCTTCGCCTTGCAGAGGCCGAGTCACGATCAAATTAACAGAAGTATCGGTGATTGATGTCGCCAAAAGCGCAAATGGTTCAATGGGCGTACTGGTCTTTACCTCTTGGGCGGCAATACCACTGGTGTTTGCCGGTAGCACAAAACGATCGCCATTCTTTTTATACGGGAAGATCGAAAGCCAGTACTTGGTACCAGGTTGTAACTCCTCAAAGCCAATGAGACCATAATTTCCCTCGTAGGTAATACAGCGCACTCGCCTGCGCTGTGTGGACTCGGGCAGCACCGAATAATATCCACTGGTGTAGTCGTAATCCAAAATGGCACAGATTTTATCGAACTCACTAGTGGGACCCTCGTATGTAAACTTAGACCAAAGCTGATACAGCCGCGTCTCGGTTGTAATCACCGAAATTTTGTGCGACGAAGTAGGCGTGGGTAACAGTGTTGTTGAAATGGCAGTGGTTACCTCTTTACCGGCAACACCGCTGGCACGACTGGGCAACAAATAGTTTTGACCGTTAAATTTGTATGGCTGGAGCGAGAGCCAATACTTGGTATTGCTGGTTAAGCCCACAAAACTCACCGAACTCGTATTGTACAAGCTGGTGCCGCATTGAATTTGGCGGCGGCTCGTGGCTAGTGGTAACTGAATGTAGTTCGTAGTCGGGCGATCGTAATCGAGAATGGCACACACTTTATCTGCCTCGTTACTCGACCCGTTAAAACTAAATGCAACCGTGATATCACTCTGGTTTGCCGTAACCGTGCCCATATTGGCACTGTTCACTGGGGCAGGCAGGGTACTCTGGGCAGCAAAAGCCACCGTGCCCAGTGCGCCACAGGCGCAAACCGCACACGAATACATGATCGACTTTATGGTTGGGAGACTCATAAATAGCGAACGAAAATTTTAAAACAGAGATCGATGGTATGCCCGCTCCCCCACTATTGGCAATCAATCATTATTGACACAGCCTAAAGCCACAGAGGCTCCGGCCATGTATTAGCGTGGTGTAACGAAAATCTGGATTATATTGCACCATGTTATCCCTAGATATTACGTTACGCTCTCGGCATCGTAAGCCGATGCACCAAGGCCGTACCCACCAGGTACGAAGGCAAAACGAGTGTGACCCACTCGCCTACCGAAACCCCAAAAAACGGAATGAGGATGGCGAAATCGAGCGCAATATTGACCAGTAGAAAACTGATGAACGTAGCATCGCTCACCCAGCCTCGTTTTTTGAACCAGGCAAAAAACAGGTAGAGCAATACGGTGGAGACCCCAAACATCACTAAGTGGAACCCGTACAAATTGAACTTGGGTAACCCCGTTGCCGGATCGATCATGAAGGCACTGATAATAAAGAGCAGCAACCAAAACAGGGCTGCTAGGGCATAGATCTTCCAGTTACGGCTGAGGGTGAGCTTCATACAGAGCAGTATACCAAACCGCCCTGGTTTTACACTTGCCGCCCGTTATACGCGCACCACAGCCCTAAACCCGCGCGAGCCGTAGTACGAATCTGCCCCGTTGTGGTACGTAAACACGGTATCGTACCGGCGATCGCAAAAGAGGGCGCCACCGAGCTTACGGATAGGCGCCGGGGTGGTGATCCAGCTACTCGTTTTAAGGTCGAACTCGCCCAGCGTTTGCAGGTAGCGATATTGCTCCTCGGTGAGCATCTCTACCACAAACTCCTGGGCCAAATCCATGGCACGGGTTTTGGGCTTGTGTTCTTTGCGGGCGTTTAACGCCGCGCGGTCGTAACACACACTCCGGCGATCTTTAGGTGTCTCGGCGGAGCAATCGAAGAACACGTACTCCCCTTTTTCGAGCGCAACTACATCTGGCTCGCCACCCGTGCGTTCCATTTCGCTGAGCGACCACAATGCCGCAGGTTTGGTCTCTAACTTCTTTTGCACCTTGGCCCACTCGATTCCCTTGTGACGATTGGCATGTTTTTCAAAACGTGCTTGGAGGGTTTTTAAGAGCTCTGCGGACTGCTCGACTGAGAGTGACTTTTTGGAGGCGGGAGTCATGACCTAAGATTACTCCTGCTAAATAAATATTCGAAGTAATATTCTGTTATTATGAAAGACATGCGAAAGCTAACTGTCATTCTCGGAGCTGGCGCGTCTGCAGGAATTAATTCTGGTCGGACGACTTTAACATCGCCACAATTCAAATCACCACTTACTAAAGAATTATTTAATCAAAGTCCATCTTTTGCTACAGTACTTAATAAGTATCCTCAAGCTCAACAATTATCTAACGTTATACTCAGGCAGCTCAATAAAAATCCAAACCTGAGCTTAGAGCAAGTTTTCAAGTTTTACAGTGATAGATTACTTGGGGGTGAAAATTCAATAATTACCAAGCAGTTTCTGCAAATACCTTTGTATCTCAATGATTTACTGGGTGAGGTCTCGCAACACTATACAACAAACCCGTACGAATATAGTGTTCTGGTGAATAACTGCTTAGAGAAAACAGATGCTGTTCTCTTTTTAAGTCTAAACTACGACACGCTTTTAGAAAAAGCACTTGCGACACCTGGTAATAATTTTTCAAACGAAAGTGATTATATTAGTAATCCGAAATGGGCACTGGCCAAAATTCACGGATCGGTAAACTGGTACAAAGAAATCGATACAGGCGATTTTCCGCATGGAGAAAACCATAATGCTTATTTAAATTTTATTCATAGCCTAAGTGTTCCAATAAAACTAAAGGAGTCCTTGATAATGTATCCTATTCCGGGACATCAAAAGAAATCTAAAGAGCGTTCCGCGCTATTTCCGGCCATCACCATTCCAGTTGATGGAAAATATGAGTACAATTGCCCTATTTCAATGATTAGTTTTTGTAAAAATTTTTTAGAAAGTTGTACGAACTTCTTAATTATTGGCACGTCTGGTAAAGATCAAGATTTAATGGACTTGTTATCAATTTCTGAACCAAAGCACTCACTATTACTTAGTTCAAATCAAGATAGGGCAGTAGAAACTATAAATCGTTTTGAAAGCAAACTTCCACGATTTAAAAACAAAATTAACCCCTGCGTAAAAAGTGGGGGGTTTACTGAATTTATTAACAGTAATGAATTCGATCAGTTCTTGGAACAACTTACCTAAATTAATTTTTTTGCTATTTCATTTTTTCAATATGAATTATTTACACACCCTCGCCCTCACTAGCGCCACACTACTACTGGTACTAGCCAGTACCTCGGAGACCACCTTGGCCGCGGCTAAAAAAACAGTGAAGAAATCGAGCAGCTCCATTACATCGGTCGTAAAATCAAGTAAGCCCGCTAAGGCCAATGCCAGCTGTACTATCAAAGGGAACATCTCCACTAAAACCCGCGAAAAGATCTACCACGTACTTGGCTGCCCTAACTACGGTCAAACCGTAATAGATACCAATGCTGGCGAGCACATGTTCTGTACCGAAAAAGAGGCGCAAGATGCCGGGTGGCGGAAGGCACTTAATTGCCCAAAATAACAAAAGTTGTTATAATAATACTATGGGAGATATAGAACGTTTGAATGAAGGTACGTACAAACCTGCGCCAGCGTTTGAGAAGGTTTTCGATTCCTCTGGGTATCATTTTACCTTACGTGAGTCGTACCAGTTTGTAACACCCGAGCAGTTTCCAGATGCGCCGTTTGAGCTGCAAGATTACTGGCAGAGTGTTCAAAAACAGGGCAAAGCCATTGCTGTGCAGGCCGGCGCGCACCAATCACCTTCGGCGAATTTTGGAACCGAGGGAGGTTTTGTGCTCATGCTCTTTCCACCACAGATCCTCGGCGAAAAAGCGAATCCAGTGAACGATCTTTCCATACGGCCATTTCGCTTTAAAGAGGGCGATTACCTCTTGCCACAAGGAGTGCAGAGTATTGACGATCGTCTAAAAATTTTTGTGGAATCTGATCGCGTGCATATCAATATGCCTGTCGATTTTCGAGAGGGTTGCTTTGATGCGTACACTAAATGGGTTGATCGCTCGGGACGTATAAACAGTTTCGAAATCACTCTGCCATTCCAAAGCCCCGAGCAGGCGAAAGCTTTTATTGGTTGGCTTGGCACCGATGCCAGTGCCAAACTCCGCTCGATCTTTTGCACACTCGATCCAGACATTCGTGAATGGACCGAGGCATGGCAGATACGCAATGAGCGTTTGGCAGATGCCGTGATCGTTCGAGAAGGTACACCTGCACAGCAAAATTTGCCGCAAGCAAAGGGAATTCGAAACAGGCTCCTAGGATGGCTTAAAAAATAGAAAGCTACCTTTAACTCACACTCCGCTTCTGCAAACTTTTGAGGAGCGAAAAGGCTTTATCGATATCGGCCTCGGCCACCACAAAAGTGACCTCGGTAAAGTACGAAATAATTTGATACACATTGATCTTGGACCACGCGAGTGCTTTTACAAACGGGTAATACACACCAGTAGTGGTTACGGTATCGGTCGGCAGCCGCACACTAATAGTGGCTAGGTTATCGTAGAGGGCAATGGGCTTTAGGCCTTTGGTGAGGTCTTTAAGGTGCGGTAGGAGTACCCGGCTCATATCGAACGTGGTTTCGCCCGTGCCCTGCCCATAGGCCAAAAACGGCTGCTCGTACCGCTCGGCGAATTTCAGGAGCTTTTGGTGGACTACGTTGAGTTCCGGTGTGGAGTGGTAGGCCACTTCTACTATCTCCGACCGCACGGTGATGTTGCGGATAGGGTGTATGCGCTCGGTGGGGTACTGGCTCAGTACCTGCTCGGCGTGCCGCCGCAGTGCCATGGTTACGGCACCATCGCTGATTGGTTCGAGTAATGCTTCTTCTATCTCCGGCCGCAGTAAGCGGGCCAGCGCACTGTAGTTCACAATGCCAGCTTGCAGGGCCTCGCCGTAGGTAGGGTGGTGAGCCAGCAGACGATCTAAAATACTTGCAATGGTTCGCATAGCGCGCGAGTGTACCCAAACTGTGCAATTTTGCACACATTTTGTAATTTTTGCATAATTATCCGAAAAAATAGATCAAACGAAAGATTCAACTTACATTGCCCGCGTACTGCAGTACCTGATTGGCTCAGGTCACCCGCGTTCCTTCGCATCACAGGAGTCTAGTATGTCCATCTCGTTCCAAGGTCAGTTCACGCACTGTGCGCGAACTATGACGAATCCCCCCACCCAGCGCCTGGTGCGCGTTACCAAGGAGAGCCTTACATGCGCCTTCCCAAACCTGTTCGACTACATGGTCGTGAGCATGTTCTTGGACCCTCAGGGCTACCCCGGCGAAACCGACAGCGCGTACGAGCCCTGCTCCGGCAGCTGGTATGGGTTGAGCTATGGCACCATCCACCGCGATACCCTACCCGTGTGGTGGGAGTTCTCGCGACAGATCCGCTGGATGTTCTGGCGGCACTTGTGGAGGAGCATCCGTAGCTTGGGCCGCGAACCGTGGCCCGAAAACAGTAAGCAACTCCGCATCGGCCTGGCGTTTTTTAGCCCCCTGCCGCTCGGTAGCTTCCTCCGCGCCCTCGATCGCCTGCTTAATGCCGGCTACCTCGCCAAGCGCATAGAGCAGTTCCCAGGGATCGATACCGATGTCGAGATGTTCTACCCCACCAAACTCCTCGTGAACAAAGTGCGAGCCTAACTGGCTCACCCCGACTTGATCCCCCCTTCCCCTTGCACACCGCTAGCCCAGGTGCAGGGGGATTTTAAAAAAACCGGGACGACGTGCGCCCCGGCCTTGTAATCACAAATGTACTATTACTTCTTTGCAGCCTTGAGGTCGTAGGTAGAAACGATTGGCTTATCGAGCGTGCCATCGGACTTTGTCGGCGAGTACGAGTACTCGATCTTTGTGTAATTAAAGCTTAGGCTTTCCATAGGCATGCCATCGCCACTCTGGCTCACAAAAGATGAAATCAGAACATCTTGTAAGGTAAGCTGGTAGTAATCGCCGCCGCCAGCATTGCGGCAGAAGAGCTTAGCCGACTTGATGTGCTGACCCATAGCCATGCGCGTTAAGAGCATGGGCGAAGACTTATCGATCCGCTTAGTAACAGTGAACTCCTTAAAAGTAGCTTTGCCCGCACTCAAACCACTACTCCCCATAGATGTTGGATTCGACACGCCCCAACTAAAAGAATTGATAGATACTGCACTATCGGGACCTTCGCCTTCCACACCTTCGATCTTAATGTAACAACCTGCCATGTTGGTGGCAGCAGGAGCCATCATCGCTTTTTGACCGGCCGTGGCAGAGGCACGCGTTTGAGCATGCACAGTAGCCGTGCCAGCGAGTACCACGAGCGTAGTGACGGCAGCGAGTGTCGCCAGGGAGGATGTACGCATAACAGTAAGGGGAAAGAATATGCCCCCTAGTATAGCTGGCCAACCCGGCAATCTACTTGCCAAGCCGGCACTTATGCTGCGTTACAAAGTACAAAACTGCAGATGAATCTAAGCTAACAAAGTCGTTTTACTAGGTACAGAACCACCGGTCTTTTGGCGTAAGTTCGCCAAGTACTGCAAGGCAGTAGCGCGGCTGGTCTGGAACGAAGTGTAAGCATCTACCAAGCCGGGGCGGTACTTTTGCGAGGTCTGCTGCTCCCACACCGGGCGCATGGCTGCGATCTGCTCATCGGTGGGCAATCCGCCTGGGGCTACGCCTTCTACCTGCCAACTATCTTTGGGTGTTTTACCGGCGGTATCGAGCAAGAACATCAAACCAATTTCGCGCTGGTAGGGCTGACGTTCGGGATCGGCCAGTATTTCGTCACACGCAGCCGCAAATTCTGGCCCCTGCATAAAGGCCATAGAGAAGTTACGGCCAGCCGTGCGGCGCACTTTGCCGAACTCAAAGTGCAAGGCAGCCAGGCGACCTATGTAGGTAATCTGGGCTGGAGTGAGGCCGAGATCTTGTTGCAACAGAGACGACAGGAGCTGATCGGCTTCGTTACCCTTGGCACCGTTTTGGAGCGCACGCAAGATCAGCTGCTCCGAACGCTTTTCGTGATCTTCGTGCGAGGGGTACACTTCGCCATTTTTGGCTCGAGCTAATTTGGGCTTGGCTTTACCCAGATCGTGCAGCGTGAGCGAGAGCAGGAGGAGATCGTACTTACTCATGCCATCGATCATTTCGTTTTTCAGTTCTTGCAAATATGGGCGAGCCACATTGCCGGGATCGAGCTGCTCTAAAAATTGAATGGCATTCCCTACCTGGCGCGTATGCTCCCACACTCCGTATTCATGCCAACGATCGTGGTTCGCCTCGACGGTATCGGGCACCGCAATCTGCACCAGTAACCGAGCCTCGTAGCCAAAGCGCGGATCAAAATCTTCGCTCGAGCTTTCGGGCAATTCTGCCTGGGCTTCGTCTAGTGCCTCTTGGGTATAGAGCGGCGCAATGCGATCGCGCAGTGCCAAAAAGAGGAGTGCATTTTTTGCCTCGAGTTTGCCATCTACTGGCTCCAGCCCGGCCGGGTAGGCCTTGCCGATCACGCCTTCCATACGCGTGCGTGTAGTAGCCAAATTGGTGCGTACATCTGGCACGCGATCAAAGTAGGTGTGGCGCAATTCCGGAATCATGCGGTCTTTCAAAAACCGCTGGTAGGCCTCGGCCCCCACGCGCACAACGGTAACACCCTCTGGCCCCGGGCGAACGGTAGCACTGCGTTTACCGGTAATGGCGGCGATCTCGCCGATCAGAATAGGGGCAGTGCGAGCCAAACCCTCGGGTTGCTCGTCTTCCACATTGAGACGACGATCAATCTGCACGCTGCCTTGCAATACCAGGTACACACCATCGTAAGCATCGCCCTCGCGCACCAGTGGCGGGCCATCGGCCGGGATTGTTTCGGATTCACCAAGTTCAAACGTACTACCGGCGGCTTTACAGTCGCGAGCAAACTGAACCAGTTCTTGAAACACCCGGCGCTGCGGATCTTCGGGAGACATGCGACTCGCAGCCTGGCTCACCTGCTCTAAGGCCGATGCATCGGCAGCAGGCTCAGCCTCCAGTTTTCTGTACGGAGAAGACATAGTGTGTATGTGAGTATTTCTCACTAGTATACCAAAATTCCTGTACCAAAGCACTGTCTGATTACACGAAAACCCCCGCCGTGGCGGGAGTTGTAGGCTCGCTACCGAGGTAGCGTAGACGTGTGCGTGAGCAAAGGAACTCAGCTCAATACCTTTCCAAAAGCCATACCTGTTTTAGGATCCGGATCTCCAAACGTCATGGCGATCGACCACTTTTGCCCTCGAGTAGGGACGATCTGAAACACCATTTCGTCTGCGTCCGTATCAGCCGTATTAAATGAGTAAAAGTCGTCGCAAAGATCACCAAGACCATTGGTAATCCCATACGTCAGAATCGACGCCACAAGAATGACTGATAACGGTGTTACTCCATATCGATTTCCCCATTCCACTTGCTGAGACCAACTGCACGGTAAATCTGTTTCCAGATTAACAGAGTACCAACCGATCTCGGGAATAGGCAGGTTCGCATCTAACTGCTTGGACTTTTTCCAGTACACACCAAGTTCGGACTTGGCCAGATCGGCCATGGTCCAACCGTTGTAATACAGAAAAGCCATAGCCGTTTGAGGCACTCGCAAAGGTTTCTTTGGCTCCTTAAATCCAAAGACTTTCGAGAAATTGTAGTGAGGGATGTTTTGCTTTCGCATGGTATTAAGTCTCCTACCATACGGGTTCCGCTGCGCGCGGTCGCGGTTGCTCATGGTTGAGACAGACGCACTAGCTACACGCATGCACCCAGGGTGCCTGCCTCAACTGTTACACACGCCATTGGTGCCAACGACCAATATTTGTCATTATAAAATAATAATATTTAATGTCAATAAATCAATATGAGGAATAGGGCACGAAAGAAAGTCCCAGGAGTACAAAACTCCTGGTAGACCACTGCGCCGGAATTTTTTTAATTATTCTCCGCTGTCGACCGATCCGTACGGTGCTCGCTCCCGGTAACACGACCATTTTCGTGCGTCATAGAATCGGTACTTTCAGTTTCGTACACACCTAGAACCACATGTTTCAAATTATTTATTACATGATTAGCTACCTGCGTAGCTACGGCAGTGTACGACCCCTTGAGCGCCTGTAATGCCGTCACTGGCGATGTGGTTTTCATGGTCAGATGAATGAGCATTCGTGTATCTATACCCAATTGCGTATCTGGCCGAGTGGGCACCAAAACCGTTGAGCGTGCTTGTAAGTTCGTTTGCGCATTTACTCCTAGATACCCTGGGGTGTGGTGCGGCTCGCCAGTTTGGGCCAAAATATCGGGCATAATTTCTTCGAAGATCAACTCTAATACGCTCCGTCGAATATCTGCACTCAGCAAGTGCAAGCGCTCCTTAAGGCGATGATTTGTAAGAATATCGCGAATAGCCAAATCGAGATCGAGCGTGGCGGCGTGCTCGGTGGCCGTGCCTTTGGACCATTGCAGGTCCGATGAATAACCATATCTCATGAGAGAAGTGGGTAAAAAATAAGCAAAGTGAGTGATGACGAGTGCCTAGGCACGTGGTAATGGAATCAGTGGGAGATTTTTGAAAACTGACCAGGTGCCCCTGGCCGCCGTTTTAGCGGTACCGAGAGCAGCATGTTTAGCGAGCTTAAATGGCAGAGCAAAAAGAGACCCAATGGCACTGCGGGTTTCTTGCTGCATGGCTGGGAGTGGGTTTTTGCCGGTGAGAGTTTCGAGCGCCGCCCAACCTAACCGCACCGGTAGACCTACCACTTTATCGGTAGTGGTACCAAGTTCGGCCAGCAGTGCATCGCGGTTTCTCATTGGCCGGTAGAATACGCCGCCTTACGCCCTGTGGAGGACAGAACAAACCGAAGTAGATACAGTCGATAATTGCCTATCTGTAAGCCAAAAAATAGGGTTAATCGAAGTGCAAATACACTCATGTAGAGTACGAAATGCCGAACATGTACAGATTTGACTAATATTGTTTAATAAACTTTAATAGGTGCATGAAAACACCAAGTAGAGTTGACCATCTTGATCACGCCAGCGGATTATCCCGCCGTGATGTTCTCGGATTAGCACCAAGAGCATTTGCTGTTGCTGCAATCGCACAACTCCTCGGTTGCGGACGAAAAGAGGCTGCTCCCGTTCCTGCCACTCCCGAAAAACCGCAACCCACTTTTGAACAACTCACAGATTTTGTACGAGCCAAATTTGGACCAGCTGTAAAGGAGGTCAAAAAATTAGGACCCACGACTATCGTGTATCTGGGTGATGTGCATAGCAAAAAGAATGCCGAAAAACTGATCGGCCGTGTCCAGACCATCGAAGATTTTTACGATCTACAGATTGTTGGCACCGAAGGAGTTATTGACCAGCCAGAGAGCGAAGCAGATAAAAAAGCACATGAGTATGTGGATACTGTCTTAACAATTGATCCTAAAAAAACCCTGCAACTGAAGGGCGGCGGCACAGCCATTGCCGCTCCTCCACATGGCTCTTTCAGACCCCTCTATTCCAATCCAGGCTTTCAGGCGATTGGCCTGGAGAGCAAAGATCTAGCCCCATTGGTGGGCCTAGGTGCCACGGCCGAAGAGATCATCGACACACTCATGCAAATCATCGAACAGGGCTATTACCCCGTTGCCAAAGGCGATAAAACTGCCGCCATGATTTTAGAGTACCTTCAGATCCAAGCTGCACTCAAAGATGAGCCACTATTCCCACAATTGGATCTGAAAAAGATTCAGTATCAAAAAGATGGCGTGACGATCATTGGCAAAGAAGATAACGCACTCGTAGGCGAAATGGCCGTAAAGTTTTCGCAATGGCGCGATACCCGCTTAGTGGCCACGCGCAATGCCATCGCTGTAGAAAAACTCACCAGTGCCATGCAAGCTCGTGGTTTAACACGCGGAGCTATGACGTTTGGACGGGCACACGCACGCAAGAGCGCATTTGATCCTACTGGGCTTACCATTCAAGAAGAACTAGCTAAGCGAAATGTGAGCTACATCTATATCGATATTGAGTAGAGATACTCAGGCGTGTTCTTGATCGTTGCCCTCATCGTGATCACCTGGGCGCATAAAATAGTACCGCGCGCCTGCCAAAGCTACGAAAGCAAGTACGCTCAGAATAATATCTGTAGAACTGAGATCTGGTTTAAGCATTTTGCGCGCAATCACGAACGAGAGGAGTTCGAGCACCGCCGCGATACTGTGCGTAACGAGCATGCGGGCTAATTCCAAGCCGATAATCAGCAGCAGCACCCGGTAAATAAATTCGTAAAAAGTTTCGCTCTGAGCCCAATCCATACCAATGAGTGCTTGCCCACTGCCTACCGCGTACCAAACCACGCCCACGATCACTATGCCTGCCAACACCTTTTCGGCATAACTGATGATGGCGCGCCAGAGGTAGATCATTTTTGCTGACATGGCCCAGAGCATAGCAGATGTTGCCGCCGCAACGTACTAGCATAACTTTTCTCGCAAATTTTAAAACACCCCGGCGTACCGGGGTGTAAGTGTTTTACGCAGTGAGCTTGCCACTATTGCACGATTCCCTCGCGCATGTCTTTACGGAGTTTCATCAAGCTTGGGAACTGTTCAAAGAACCGCACTTTGTCATCTTTAATCGCCTTCCCGGTAGGACGATCGTGGAACACAAAGTAAGCAAATGATTCGGCAATATCTTCGGTGACACTTGTGGCAGCGTACTCGGTAACGAAAGCCGAGGGGTTATCTTCGTACACAGCGGAATCGTCGCCCTCGGTGCTTGTAGCCTGCACACGGCGATACACCTTAGCGGTCTTACCGGCCCAGAACGTTTCGTAGAACTTCTCGATGAACGAATCGGGCTTAGCACAGCCATCGCCTGTAAAGTAGCGCGGCTTGCACTGCGCCTCGGCTTGGTCGTAGGGAATATCACCCGCACCATCTACCTGATCTACACCCAAGGTAAGTGTGTGGCCGAATTCGTGGATAATCGTGAGCGTGAGTTCACGGGGGTCGGCCTTGGCATCGGCAGCATCTACGGCCAAGCTCCAGCGACCATCGTCCATTGGTTCTACGTAGGCCATGGTGCCTTCGGTACCATCGGAGAAAATGTAGAAGTATTGTAAGTGAGTACGGTAAGACTCGGGGATCAATTCGGTTACACGCTTCCAGACTTCTTGGTGGTAAGCGGTATCGCGAGCGGTACTGTTGAGCTTGCTGGTGTCGCCATCGGTGCGAGCCAATTTGATGGAACTGCCGACAATGTCATACACGTACTTGGTATCCTCATCGCCGCCTTCGCTC
>CAZLUF010000003.1:0-6256 GCA_964562645.1 uncultured Candidatus Peribacteria bacterium | reverse complement strand
GCCATCGGCCAGGCGCAGGGTGCGTTGCATGGCGTACATGTAAGCCAGCGGGAAGTCGTTGGAGACGCCGGCGCCGCCGTGGATCTGGATCGCGCGATCGATCACCTTGAGCGCCACGTTGGGTGCCACCACCTTGATCTGGGAAATCTCACTCATCGCCGCCTTCGCTCTCCTCAAACGAGCCATCTTCTTCGGCGGCGTACTCCTGATCGTAGTAATCGCCTAGATCTTCTTCGTTATCGTCCCAGCTCGCGTCGTCCCAAGCATCTTCGTCAATTAAATAACACTGCCTATCCGTAGCGTCGTACTCTTCATCATCTTCACAATCTTCGGGCGACATGTCCTCCCAACCAAAGTTATCGTCTACTTCTTCAATCTCGCCTGCGCTGTACTCTGGCTCATCTTCGATCTGATCAGGCAAGCTAGCCTCTTCGTCTAAGTTCCAGGCCACAAAGTACGCCATTTCGCCACGCGTGAGTAAGTGTGTTTCGGGCTTGGAATTGCGCGCAAAGTACGACATACCGGAGTAGTCGGCTTCGTCGAAGTACGTGCGGTACCACTGGCCAGGGCTAGTGGGGATTTTTTCGTAGAACGACTCCAGTACAATTTTGAGCCCCTCTGGCTGTGTAATTTGCGCCGATGGGCGGAAGGTACCATCGGAGTAGCCTTTAACAATCCCTACCTCTTTAGCAAAGCACACATACTTGGCAAACCAATCAGTGCGACGCACATCGGGGAAGCAATCATCGGCAGCATCTTGGAACTCCACCGGGTCAAACGTGGCCTCCAGTACAATCTTTGTAAGTTCGGCGCGATTGAGTACGCGCTTAGGTTGGAACGAGCCATCGGGGTAGCCGGCAACCACGCCGCGATCGGCCAGGTAACGCACCGAGGCTTCCCATTGGTACCCCGAAATATCATTAAGAGCGTAGGTGGCGGGTACGGCCAGTACGAGCGAACAGAGTGCAGAGCACGACAAGAGGAGTTTTTTCATGGGGCAGAGTATAGCAACTGTAAGCCAATCTGCAGTTGCCGTTGCGGAAAGTAGTGGTGCAGTACGGTAACACCGTAAGTCGAAATACATCCTTTCCATCGACTCAGCCTTAAATTGTATATTTTTAATTTTATGTTATAATACATATAGCTGCCCTTTTGCAGCATCGGGAGTTACAGATGTAGGGCAGGCTTATTTGGCATTCAAAAAAACATGGATGCCAAGTGTGCCTGCCTTGCACAAACGTGTGCGGGTTGGCAATTTCGTTGGCTGATGGCTGGATAGACCGTGGCGAAAGTACTGTTGCCGGAAAGTGTTCGCAACAACATCGAAGATTTGAAGAAGGGATTTTCCGTAGATCCCTTCCAAATCTTACAATTGGGCTGCGAAGCAAAGATGCTCGAGGAAACCCTCGAGGCATTACTACAGCACTTCAGCTTTTGGCCCAATATGCAGTGCGAGTTACGCCAAGCTGCGCAACTCATGCGCCCCATGCGCTAGTAACTCCCTCCCTCCCCCGGTGTAACCGGGGGAGGATACTTGTAATCAAAATTGATCTGCTCAGAAGCTCAATGTAATTTTTGACAGAATAAAAATTTGTATTTAAGTTATAATTAATGGCCACCCGAAACTTTGCGCATACCCTATTACCGAACGACACAGGTATGCACATTCGTGTCGAGGGTTCACCGTACAAATTGGTGGTTTCGGATACTCCGGAAGTTAATGATCAACACGTCTTGTTCAAGATTGGTAAAAATAGATATGTGACCGGACGTAGTATAAGTGAACTGCTGGCACACATCGCATTCATGCCTCTGGACTCTGAACTGCACTATATAGAAATCGGAACCGGCTTATCACAACTACTACCAGCATTGAGTAGCACGCGACGGCAAACTATTATCGATCCGGCTGATTACGACGTCATGGAAGAGCTATTAACCGAAGCAAAAGAGAATGTTTCCGTGTATCCACACTTAGCCAAATACCGCGACACGCTCGAAGCGTTTTTGGAACGTTGCCGCATCATTCGCGATCCTAAGCGCATACAACTGATCAATATGACACTTGAGCGTGCGTTGGCCGAACCGAGTGTCCGTCCGCTCATTGTTGAACAAGGTGACGTAGTGCTCGATCTACATGGAGCACTGTACTACATCGAATCTCTTTCCACCGATGCCACGAAGCTTCGCGCACAAATTGCAAAAGTGATCGCCATGGAACAAACCTTGGTTCGCCCAGCCAATGAGAATGGCAAAAGCGGTAGACTGATCACCAGATAATCGCCTGAATCCGCAGCACGCACAATACTGTACACTGCAGATATGAAACACCCTCTTCTCCTTCTCTCACTGAGCCTGGTCGTGGCTGGCTGTGGTTCTACCCCAGCTGCCATGACTCTCACTAGCCCCGCTTTTACCGAAGGCGGCAGTATCCCCACCCTCTACACGTGCGAGGGCGAAAACACCTTGCCACCGCTGGCTATTTCTCATGTGCCCAAAGGAGCCAAAGCGCTGGCCATTACCATGTACGATCCCGATGTACCCAAAGCTCTACGACCGAGTGGCGTATTCGATCACTGGGTACTCATGAACATCCCCGCCGATACCCAAGCTCTCACCAAAGAATCGACCGTGGGCGTGCCAGGCACAAACGGTACCGGCAAAACTGGCTACGTTGGCCCCTGCCCACCTGCCCAGTACGAACCTAAAGAGCATCGCTACATCTTTACCCTGTACGCCTTACCGGCCCCACTCGAGCTGACCGATACCACGCGACCAAGCGTAGATGCTGCAGCCGAAAAAGTTGCCCTAGCCAAGGCTGTACTCACTGGTCGTTACCAAAAAGTGAATACTGAGAGTTCGAGCTCCAGTAGTTCTGTTACTTCCAGCATAGTCAGCAGCGCTCAGTAATATGTGACAACATTGGAAAAACACCACTCAGCGAGTGGTGTTTTTGTAATCAAGTATCGATCAGAGCGATCTATACTTGATTGAAATAATACTTTTGATCAATTTTTTACAAAATACAAAATTTATTGTAATATATAAGTAATATCACATATACATCTCTCTCTTCATGATTACTAAGTTCACCCTCTGTGGCGAAGCGCGCCTGCTCAATCGCGCAGGCGAAAGTCCTACTCGCACCGATCAGGTACCTGAGCACCCCGTACATATCACCGAAGATCTCCGTACACTCGAAAGCTCAATTTACGAACAATTGAAAGCGAGCACGAAAGAAAAAAGTGTAACCGTTCCGTATGGAGCCACCGTGGAATGCGATGATGGCAACGGCCGAGTGTCTCGCCTACAGCACCAGAACGGATTCCTCATTAAAAAGGGGGAGCATGGATTTTTACTAGTCGCCAATGGCGGCCTACAGTTTGTGCCCAACGATAATTTCCATGGCCGTATTACCAGCGTAGAGGGCAATCGGCGTACAGTCCTGCGCGAAGCTCGTGTTTCGCCAAGCAACAGTGCTCCTGCACCAACTGTCGATTCGACCCAGAGCCCGGCTGCAGAAACACCACCGCCAGTCGTTGAGCAAGCCCCCACTGCACCAGGATCACGAATTGTGCAATTGAGTGCCCAAAACATGGGCGTGCGTACCGAAGGAGGTACAGCGCTAACTTTCCGCCCTAACGAAACTGGCGTCATCCAAAACTCACTAGGCAAATTACAGCGCACGGGTAATTCGCTCCGAGTTACATATACCCCAGCCCCAAACCTCCGCGACAAAGTGTATGTCGGCACCGAGTTGGTGTATGACCCCAGTGCCTCAACCCAAGCCCCAGCCGAACCTTCCAATGTTCAAACACCAAGTCCCGCCACAAATACACCACCACTTCGTAGTGCTCGTGCCCCCCGCCCTTCGGCCGAACCCGAACGTCCAGTGGATGATGTAAAAGAGAAAGTGGCAACAGCGCTGCAAATGGTGAGTGGGCCAGAAGCGTACAAAATACCAGCCGAGGTGCGTCACTTCGTGAAATTCTACAATGATGTCTGGCAGACCTATGATCGCCAAGGCACGATTGGTCGTCGTGTTCTTATGAGTAACGAGTACGCCCAATTAGAACGCTATGTAGAACGAAACGACTTTTCGGCATCTGCCCCACGTGGCATTACTGAGCTAGCCAAAAAAGCCACCCGCGAATTAGCCCTCGCGTTGGTTGGACCCGAAAATACCAGCACCGAATTTAATGAGTACTATAACCGATTTCAAAGAGCTGCCACTCGCACTAGCCCCAGCTCAGCCGCGTATCAACTCTACGACGTTCGATATGCCCGTAATCCCAACGGACGCTACTCCGAAAAAGAGGGACGTGTGCCTCAGTACCGCAGCCCTCGCACTGAACAGCTAGTTAAACTTCAAGAGCGCAAGGAAAGCTTATACTTCCTCATCGGTAAAGCTGGTAACGATACTGTCGCCAAAGGGTTTGTGGAAGAATACCGCCGTGCCGAACACACGTATAACGTAGTATCTCACGCACTCCGTGAAGAATACGAAGCCCAGTGGACCGACCGCGAACTTACGGATACCTCCAGACGTCCTCCAAACGGCACCACTCAGGGGGACATCGCCCGGGCGTACTTTAACCGTCACAACGCCATTGATACCCTCATGCTTCCCGAAAAGCGCCCCGAGCAAATTTTGACAAATCAAGCTGAGCGCAAGCGAGCCGACGATTACCTGAGACAGTTCACCCTACCTTACCCCGCTGGCTACTAACAATTAACTGCCGCACAGCTGCGTATGTTTGGCATAGGTATCGAGTACCGATTGCCAGCCGCCGCGCTGGAGCTCCTCGGGATTCTCGTGCTCGGGTTCAAAGGTTTCGACTACCTTTACACCCTGTTCAGTGACCGTAAAATTCACCGTAACTTTGCGACCATCAGCAATGGTATAGGCAATGAATTCCCATGGCTTAACAGTGGTATAGGTGCCCCCAAAATCAAATGAGAATGATTTATCTTTCGCCGACATCACATACGTAAATGTACCACCTTCGCGCAGATCATTTTCAGCCTTAGGGCACTCCCACTCGGGCGAAGCAAAGTTCCACTGGGTAATGTGCTCAGGCTTGGTCCAACACTCCCACGCGTGCTCTAGAGTTACTCCGGAAATACTGGTTTCGATAGTGATTGGCATAGTCAGACGAGTGTAGGTGCCAGCCACCACAAACTCAACCTACTTTAAATAGGCATTAATATTTGCCACATGCTCGGCGTATGTAACGGCACAGTGAATCTGGCGATTATTATCATGAATATAATATAGACATTCGGTTTCCTCTGGGCGTAATACGGCCTCTATAGCTGCTATCCCAGGGCTGGCAATGGGCCCAGCCGGCAGACCGGCATGCAAGTAGGTATTGTACGGTGATTCCGTTTTTTTATCGGCCACGGTAATCGGCGCCCAGTAGCCTTGACCGGTGTTACCGCGAACGTACTGCAGCGTGGCATCGATCTGCAGTGGCATTTTGATATTCAGGCGATTCCATAATATCCCGGCAATGAGCGGCATATCGTGCGTGCCAGCCGCCTCGCGCTGAATGAGCGAAGCTAACTTAATGGCTGTATCGTATTTAATATTGGCCTCGCGCAACTGGGGGACAAAGGGCAAAAAATTATCATTAAACTGATTGATGAACATCTGCACTACTTGCTTGGGCGTATTTGTTATCGGAATGAGGTAGGTATCGGGGAAGTAAAAGCCATCGCGTAGATCGTACGGTGTTTGTACATCAACAGCTAAAAAAGCTTCGCGCTGAGCGGGTTCCCAGCCAAGTGCTGCCGCAATGCGATCGGCTACTTGCTCTCTACGTAGGCCCTCGGGAATAGTCACCCACTTGAGTAACGGCGTACGTGTGAGTGTGGCAGCAATATCCCACGAACTCATGTCGGCTGAGAGTTTGTAGCCACCCGGGGCCACGCGCCAGTAGCCGCCATGCATCAGTAAAAAGACCCCAAATAACGGTCGCCCTTGCATGTAAGCCTGCGTCGTCAGCTTCTCTTTAATCTGCGCACTGGTAGCCGTACGGCTTACAATAAATACCTTGTACGTCTCGGGCACGGCCGGCGTACGTGTATACAACCACACCACTCCGGCAACGACTACAAGCAGTAAGCTGAGCCAACCAAGGCGCGAGCGCTGCATAGCACCATGGTACAGGGGCACCGATAAAAACTCCTGCCCTTCTCGGCGGACTTAGCCTCGGCCCCGCCGGTCCCCGCCCCCCAGCCCGGGGACCCACCG
>CAZLUF010000002.1:5792-28513 GCA_964562645.1 uncultured Candidatus Peribacteria bacterium | reverse complement strand
ACTTCACTTCGTTGCGCCGAACTACGGGCGGACAAGCGTGGCGGCGGTACCACCCGCCCTGTGCCTCTTTAGATCTCACCGAAAATTACATGCCCGAGGAGCGCGATAGTGAGTAGTAGAACAAATACTGTGCCAAGATGAGAGATGACACGAAGTGCAGGCCCTGACCGAGTTTTGTCATTTTCGACGACTTTTCTTTGGCCATTTCTTTTGGTCGCTCAAAAGAAATGGCAGGTTCTGTTAATTACATACTTTTTGTCTGGTAGACAAGAAAGTGACAAACAACTGAGTCTACTGGTCGATCAGAAAAATAGCAGACCCGAGTAACTATTTACTACTTGCCCCCACCATCAATACATCCCTAGTCTACAGCTACATGATTTGCACAATTGCTTCTCCTTTTGGCCCGCTCGAAGTAACGGTTGATGGTGATACGTGTACGGCCATACGCATGCAAAAGCGTAGTAAGCCACGGGTGAGCGCCGCTCTTAAAAAACACCCGGTGATCGTGGCGCTCATGGAATACATAGCAGGGGAGCGCAGTACGTTCGATGACATTTCTATGCGTCCACAGGGGACACAGTTTCAGCACGAGGTATGGAAGGAGCTCCGGCGCTTACCAGCGGGATATACCACCACGTACGGTGAGATTGCCGAAAAGATCGGCTGCAAGAGCAGCCAAGCTGTAGGGCAGGCTGTTGGCGCTAATCCAATCATGATTATGATTCCGTGCCACCGAGTATTACCTAAAGGCGGAAGCCTGGCCAAGGTAGGCGGTTTTGCCTGGGGGGCGGCCTGTAAGAAAAAGTTGTTGCAGCACGAGCAGGATATGAAAAAAGCGCGAGCCTAAAAAAATAGTCCGAGATGCTACTCGGACTATTTGTAGTCTATCGATTATGTTCTGTGGTCTAATTACTGGACTCGAATATCAATGTCGTCGCTGTCGCCACCACCATCCACATCTAGGCTCAGGCGATCGCCCGATTTCACATCGGAATCAATGCGGAAGGTAAAGGTGAGGGTCTCGGTTTCGTCTTCACGAACGCGGATATCCAAACACTCTACGGTGCCATCATCTTCTTCGTCACAATCGTTATCCGAGGCGCGTACGAATTCCATATCGCGATCATCGAACGAAAGGATAATGTTGGAGTAGACATCGTCGTTCTCGTCGTTCTCTACATTGACGGTGTACGTCACTTCTTGGTTGGCTACCACAGTAGCGGGGCCAGAGAGCTCTACGCTGATATCGCAGGAGCTATCGCGGCCATCGCAGCGGCCATCGAGCGAGTACTGGCGATCGAGAATATCGGCACACAGGCGGGCGTTGTAGCGACCGTACTGGTCGTAACACACAGCCGAATCGTAGCGGTTGAGGCTGCTTAAATACGCAGTATCTACGGTGGTTACGGTTTGATCGCGTGAGCCATCGACATCTACGGTAACCACGTTATCGCCGTAGCGGGTGCCACCACGGTGACGGAGTTCGAACGTGAGGTAGCGAGTGCTCTGAGCTGGTACCAGAATGTTGTTCCAGTTGATTTCGTCTTCGTCATCTTCGCCCTCGTCGCTGGCGGCTACAAAATCACCAAAGCGATCATCGAAATTCACATCGACATCACTGCGGCGATCGCGCGTGCTCTCGTTACGGAGTGTGACTAAGTAGAACACGCGTTGACCGGGGCGAATACGCTCGGGGCCAGTAATGCGCGCATTAATGAGACAAGCGCCAGTGCGGCAATAGGTGCTAGAATTGCTGTAGTAAGCACTGGAACGACTGCTGATAACGGAGGAACTAAGTGCACCGAGGCGGCTATTGGTTGTACCGGTATCGACGTAGCTAAAATCAACACACTCATTCTTAGTGTTGTAGCTGTGGCACACAAAGCCTGGCTTGTTGCGATACGGCAACGAAGCATCGGCTGCACTGGCAATTTGAATGCTAGTAAAGAGACTAATGACTAGTGCGCCAATGGCGACTGGAGAGTAAAGAGAAGTTCTCATGCGGCCAAGTTATGCCATAAACCTCTTATGTGTCAAAGATTCACACTTGCCTAAACGTCAAATATGATTAACTACAAACAATATTATTTAAATATGTCAAATATTTTCCGCTTCTCGTGTAAATTTACGAGTACAATGTGAGCGAAGTTTCTTCCCCCTCTTCTCCTATGTCTTGCTGTTCTGGTGGTAAGTGTATCGGCTGTAAGGTTGTTGCCGGTATTTTCGCCCTCCTTTCGACTCTTACAACATTGGCCATGCTTATGGCTGTGTACCGCACGCACGTAATGCCAACTGGTGGTTTGATGTTCGGTTCCCCAGAAGGTTCGCTCGCAGTAATCGCTTTTGCTGCCTCGGCTGCATTGTGGCTCAAGGTGGTGTGCAAGCTCTGCCCATGTGGTAGCAAGGGTGCTTGCGACAAGGGCGCCTGTGGTATGACTCCAGGCTGCTGCAAAGATGGTTCTTGCTGCAAGGCTTGCAACAAGTGTCCATGTGAGTGTCCAAAGAAATAAGGAATCGTCACTACGTTTTTAAAACCCCCGCCACTGGCGGGGGTTTTTAGTAATCACGGATTCAGATTTTTACCCTACTGGCGTTATCGGACCAGTGCCGCGTCTGCCACCAATTACTCCACCGTCTATACTATCTGGCCGTGGCGGAGCGCCACCAGGGGCGATAGGTCCACCTCCCGGCACGAATGGCATTGCGCCTGGGCCACCTGGTCCAAAGGTGGGAGTGGGTGTTTGGCCCGTAAGACCTGGTGATGGTGGTGGTACAGTGTAGCGTCCTGCTGCCTGAAGTTCGGCCATGTTTTGAATATCTTGCACCGCGTCACGTAGTTGTTCGCCTGGGCGGAGATTTGGTTTTTCGACCTGTTCTTGGTGCACAGCTATACGATCCATCATCAGCTGCAGAATCACGCGGCTATTTGTGGAGTCATTTTGAACAGCATTGCGGTACACCTGTAGCAAATGTTGGCGCTGGAGTGGGTTCAGATTACGCCCAAGTTCGAGCGTGTTTAGAGCACGATCGAACGTGGCACTAGGATCTTCGCTTTCGCCAGGACGAACACCTGGTCGTGGGAGAGTGGCAAGAAATGTCAAAAGGAGTTCATTATCGTTTAGGCGAACATCGAGATGATTTCGGCCACCTACATTGAGTTCAGCACTATTCATGCGAGCATTCATGCGGTAATTTGCAGCATTGGCCTGAGCTGTGTGTTGCCAATTGCGACCATCTCTACCTTGGGCGCCCATGCGCGGAGCCAAATTGCGCACGTAGTCTTCCAAGCTGGCATCGCTCGATCCCTCGCGAACTTCGATAGTATGGTACCGAAGCTGTTCTGGATCGCCAGGACGCTCACCAGGTACATACTGAAAGAGGACAAATTGGTTACCATTACGAACACCATAAATAGTATTGCCTTGGCTATCGCGACCCACTTCGCGCGGGGCACTAAATTGGTTAAATGCCTCTTGTACGTTAGCTCGCTGCTCGCGACGTTCGCGAATTGTGCGAGCAAAGGCGGCTGGTGGCTGTGTGCCGAATTCCATAGTGCCTACGCGCATGGTGCCATTGGGTTCAAAGCGGACACTGCGTCGATACACAGTGTCGTTAAAATATGTGCTCGTAAACAGGAAGACGACTTCACCATTAGGTAGCTGCTGCTTTTGCACCATTGTGCCAACCATGGGGGAGCCAGAGGCAGTACGTGGAATGATGGAGAGTCCGTTGAATACAGCTAGATCTTGCTCGGTACAATCGTACAAGTGCACGATGGCTGAGCCGTGCATGCGGTTGGCCATTTGCTGTACGCTATTGGGAGCTTGCTGCGTGGTTTCTTCGGGCGTGAGTGGCAGGCTCTGCATCAGTCGTCCGCTTTCGTCGCGAACACTTGGGTCGCCAGTGGGGTTTTGTAGTAGAGCGACTGCCGATGGCGTTTCGCGTGGGCGAGGGTACGGCAGAGTGGCAAGCGCTGCACGATTAATTGTTGGCATTGCCACGCCACCAATGGTGAGTGTATTTCCTTTTTTCTCGGCACCCACTTGCATGAGCGTAACACCATCATCAATGCCACTGCGGCAAAGGCTGAAGGTCAGTAAGTATTGATCGGCACCATCGACACTTCGGCGAATGACACTCGCGCTTTGGATTTGCCCCGGCAGGTACTGGTATGTTTGCATGGAAGTACGCAATGTAGCGATGAGCTCTTCGATGACTGGCTGATCTTCGTCGCGTACGTTTACGCTGTACCCCGCAGGCGTACCTTCGGTGGTAGTGAGGAGTTGCTCGAGAGAGCTACTACGATTGTAGCTACCGACATTTACGTTTCGCGTGAGTTCGGTGATGGTATCTCTGGTCAGTCGGTAGCGTTCGGCGTTGGGTCCGGAGACCTCGCTCTCGTAGCGAGCAACGCGACGCGTTAGTTCTTCGGCGCGTGTACGGAGCTGGGCACAATCTTGTTCAAATAAGAAGACAATCTGCTGTTCGCTTAGTGGACCAGGCAGGTTTGGTTCGGCTTGCCTAGCAAGCGTGCCTTCGCGAGCAGCTTTTACAAGCGTCTCGCGTCGCTGGATCAAGGCAGCACGGCGCTCACGGATCATCGTATGTTCTCCAGTGAGTTCTTCGTGGATCATTGCTTGGTATGTATTGGCAATTGGGCGGGTCAGGCGAAGATCAGTAGCGACTTCTGGTGGGGCAATTTCAGCAATGAATTCTGCTCGCGTACTCCCAACGGTTGGTGGGTACTGGAAATACTGGAGAGAAGTGTAGTACGGGCCGCGCTCCTCACGATCGGAATAGATAGGGCGGTTTCGTCGCTGTGGATCGTTCTCATGCTCGCGCTTGAGTTGATCATGGAACGCCTGGAGATCGTTCTCTTGGAGGATTGCACGGATACGACCGACGGCATCGTCGAACTCCTGCACAGTAAATGTGCCGCGTGCCATGATGGTTCGCTGTTCGCGTTCCAGGGCTGAACTGACACGCCGTGCCATTCCTTGACGGACCACATTACGTGCGTAGGTATCATTATTAGAGACACCCCAATCAATACCGTTAAAATCGAACGCCGTGGCCCGAGCTTCAAAACGATCGAGCTGCTCGCGAATAGAGCTCAAAAACATGCCGTGTAACTGCTCTTGTGCTCGGCGTAGACCACCCTGCCATTGCTGTTCGCGTGTACCTTGTTCGCTGCGCCAATCCGATCCGTTATACGGACGGTAGCGTTCCGCTGGTAATTGCTGATTGCGAACAGTGGCGATCTGCATGAGCTGCATACCGCGTTGCTGATTACTGAAGACGCGGAGCACATCGCTCTGCGAGGGGTTCACGCCATCGGCGCGGAATGGCAAACGGCTAAACTCTGCCAGGTTCACCTGGTGCGTGCGACCGTTTACTTCTACCTCTACCATCTGTCGTCCGCTCGTGCTCTGTAGCTCGCGCGAGCGCATCATCATGTCGGCATACTGCTTGGCGTCGTTGAAGTGTTGAGCGAAGTATACATCGTACTGCATGCGGCTACGTTGGCCTAAGAAAGCCATTTGATCACGAATATGTTGTGCCAAACGACCCTGGAATTGTTGATCATTTTCGCCGGTACGTTTGGGTAAATACGTCGTCATAGCGGCGTAGGCTGCGCACAGCTCTGCCCGCGTGCCGGCAGCTCCGCCTTCTAGATTGGAGTAGCGTTCATTGAACCATTTATCGTACTCCTGACCAGACATGGTAGCCCCATTCCACATGTGCTCGGCATTGGTACCACCAACCGACATTTCGCCCCAGGTGTACTCACGACGCGAGAGGCGCTCGAGTTCGGAGAGCACATCGCCCACGGGCTTCTGCATCCAGTCGGCTGACTTTCGAGTGAAGGTAGCCGAGGCATTCTTGAGAGTGTTGTAGTAGGCGCCACCAGCGGCCATGGCAATGCCAACTGGTAACAGGATTGTTCCGCCTACAAAACTAGCACCAGCGGCTAGAGCTGTGCCCTCGGGGGCAAAGATCATAACACCCGAAACGACGAGACCTACAGCGCTTAGGCCACCCTGTGCTACTGTAACGACCTGGGCATCTTGGTAGATGCGCGCCAATTCGGTGTTGCCGGTGGCTCGCGCACGTTCGATATTCTTATTGTTATCTTCGAATTCTACGTAAGCCATGTAGAGCCCCAGGACATCTAGGCCAGCGAGGGCAACACCGGTACCCACACGCCAACGAATGGCGGCGCGTTCGGCCTGCATCACAGCGCGCTGTACGTCTTCGGCGCTCTGGGCACCGGCGATGATTCGCTGAGCGCTCCGACTATTGGCGATCAATTCGGCTGTGCGAGGATCTAATCGAATGAGTCCTCGTTTAGCAGCATCTTCCAAAATTTGTGCGACATTCGCATTACGAACCTTCAGCGATTCCATCACCTGTGTCCAAGCACGTTCGGCTCTGGCACCGCCTACCACCTCTAAGCCCGATAGCGCAGATTCGGCACCACCGCGACCAGTAATTCCAGACCGCATGAGCATGCCCATTTCGTCGGCGCTACCCGTCCACTGCCCAGCCGTGCGAGCTTCGTTAAAAATGCGAGCTTTAGCGGCAATACGGGCTTGCCGGGCTGCAGCCAGTTCACTGGCTTGAGCGGGCGATAAATTGCGGCCCAGTGTCTCTAGTGGTGTTCGGCGTAGAGCATCCAGCTGTTCGGGTGTAATACCGTTACCAAAAATGCGTCGGCAGGCAACTTCGAAGGCATCCTCGCCAGCACTGTGCATACGGAGAATCACACCTTGCTCAGCAGCCGATAGGGTTCGGTTGAGTACAGTGCCGGCTGCCTCTGTACGTAATGCGTTAGCACCCCGAGTGCCCGCACGTTCGGCACCATTGAGTTCCGACATTAAGTTGGTTTGCAGGGCGCGGCGCTGAGCTACCAATTCGTCTAGCCGAGCTTGCTGGGCAGCGTTGAGTGGCGTGCGCACACGGGCTGCCTCTAGGGCCGCGATTTCTTGTTGGACGCTGCGGAATTCCTGAGCCAAGTTTGGGACAGTGCGTACAATTGGCTCCGGTGGCGTTGGCCATACGGCGTACCATAGGCGTTGACCAATTGTACTGCCTGGTCCTGGACCACGAAGCCGATTCCAAGCACTGGGTACACCGTTGTAAATACGCAGTGCGGTTTGGCGAGCAAAGTTGGGCGTGTTTAGGAGTGGATTCAATCGTATGAATCCACGAATGCCTGTGGGAACACGTCCGCCCGAAGCAAGTGATCCACCTCTGCCGCCAAGAATATAGAGTGCACCAAGCGCGCCGCAGGTGGCAGAGATGTATTTCATCATATTATCACCCGCCTCGTGATAGTTGCGTTCTTGATCCAGGTGGACATTTAAAATGCTTTCTAGAGCTGTAAAGTATTCTCGAGAAGTAGCAATGTACTCATCCCATGCTCCGTTCAATTGTTCGAATAAGCGGAAGTACAGAGCGGCATACAAGCTCTTTTTTTGATCGGCATTGAGAGTGCCATCATCTTTGATGCGGCGAATGGTCTCGTTGGTCACCTTACCATCTACTAAATAGCGTTCGGGGATGGGCTCAGTTGGTGTCACGTTGAGTAGCGCATCCGGGTTCAGTTCCGGATCACGGCGCATGGTTTGTAATGTATCCACGGTCGCCATAAAACGATCGCGGCCTTGCTCTAGCCGTGGCTTAAATGTGGCAATAGTTGTTTTAACACTCTGGAGTTTTTCGCGAATTTTATCGCGTGTAGCTTGTGGAAGTGTATTGATATCACCTGTTAGTACATCAAAATCGGGTGGAAAGCCCAGGCCCTCGCGTACAGACTTCATTACGTTGGCACGATTTTCGGCGGCAGAATCTACCACCAGGTCGGCACCGGGAATACGCCGAACTAAATCGCGTGGTGAACTGCGCACGGCCACCAGGCCTTCCATGGCCTGATGAATAAGGAGGCGGTTTTGATTCCACCCGTTTTCGAATTGAGTAGGGATATCGAACAGGCCTACCTTCATGGCTCCGCGTGGTCCGAGAATTTCTTCGAAGTGGGCACGGAAGCGCAAAATCTGTTCATCGGCGGTGCGTTTTACGTAGGCTTCGATATTCGTATCGACGGGCATGGCATCGGGTCGTCCGGCTGTACCGTTTTGATCCATAATGTCGCCAAAAGCGTGGTGCACTGTCAAAAGCTCGTAATCGTTTAGGCGGTTACGGCCTAGATTCTGCATAATATCCAGCATTTGCATTGTCATGCGTTGGCGATCGGCCCTGAGTCCATCGTAGGTGGCATTGCCGGCGCGGCGTTGATCGGTAGGGAGTTCGCGTTCGCGACGGACGTTTTCGCGTAGTGCCATATCGAGCAAATTCATCATGTACCGTTCCGAAGGTAATGGAGCCGTTTGCGAAATTTGTTCGATGGCTCGTGGATCGGTAATGCCGTTGCGGGTGAGGAAGTCGCGAGCCATTTTTAAATACCCTTCGTCCATGGGTGGGTTACCGGGTACGCCGGGTCCGCAACTCATAATCCAACTGATTTCGGTATCCATAACGGAAGCCGTACGCTGGAGGAGTGTGCGATGAGCAGGGTTGGTATCGGCATCGATAAAGTCGCTCATGCTAATACCCAAACGATTGCCAGCCGTATTCAGGCGCGACTGTGGTGGTGGCTGGGGGAGCAAAGCGAGCACCTGGGCCTGTACACCGGCATTGCCGTAGTCACCACGAATGGCTTCGATCTGTTGTATTACCGTATTTGGCAGAGGTGCGGCGCGAATAGCCGTGAGAACTTCGTTTCGCGAAGCGCCTCTAGAAAATAATTGCTGAACCCGTAACCGCACTGTGCTCATGGGGTTTTGGGTTTGTATCTCGGTAGGATTCGGTGGACTAAAGAGGGTGCGTAGTTCTGTTTTGGCGGTGGTAATTTGGGTACGAACAGCACGCATTTCGTCTGCCGCATTGGTGTTGGTAGTAGGTGGGCCAGAAACCAATGCACTATTGATGGCTCGAATGATATCGTTCTTTGTGCCACCGCGAGTGATGGCTGCGAGTACTTCTGCACTTGGTCCAAAAGCCACGGGGCTACCACTGATCAAATCGCGGACTTCTTTTTGGGTCGCGGCCTGGTCGATGGTGGCCAGCTTTTCGCGAATAGTTTGACTGAGTAGTTCATCGTGACGGCGGAGTAGCAGGGCGTAGTTTCCCAGGCGCACGCGAGTAGTGAGAGCCGGCGTAAGGGCTGCCATGTGCTCACGGAATTGTTGATCGATTACACGCGTTTCGTCATTTGGAGCGAGGTCGTACCGAATGCTATATCCACCCTGAGCGTTACGCATGTTGTCTCGCAAAGTTACGTACTGCTGCATGTTTTGCATGTAGCGAACCGTGCTTCGTGGAACAAATTCAAAAAATGTTTGATAGTTGGCAGCCGCAGTTTGTTCAGTAGGATTGGTGCCAACTACTTGCTGTAATAGGCGTTGCCATTGCATGGCATTGCCGTTTTGAATCATTACCCGGGCGTAGCTATCAATACCCGGATCGTTGAACATGGCTTGTGTAATGTTTCGGAGTAAGTCGACATTAATGGGTTCGCGGCGGTTGAGTGCTGCCAAAATATCAATGTCGCGGGTACGGCCGGGGCCGTCGGGTACACGTACACGACTCGGGCCAACGAGTTGTTGGCCCTGCTCAATTTGCCGTTCTGGGGTTGTGTCTGGTGGCATAAAAGTTTATCCGAAAGTGGCAGGAGGACGTTCCATCATGGGGGTAACTGGCATGGTGTCGCTGAGTGGAGCAGCTCCACGGCGGAAGTGGTCGAGCATGCGGTTCATAGGAACCGATGACAGGCCACCTTCGATGTTGCCGACTTGTCGGGCGAGCCAAGGGACGCCCCATACAGCTGCAGCTACCGCTCCAAGTGTGGTAAGAACCGGGTGTTTCCAGGCAAAGCGGAATGGAGCTTTAACCATCCGCGTAAAAAAGCCTTCGCGGCGATTACGTTGCTCGCGGAGGTTTGGCCGCACATCTGTTTCCACTTCGGTGGAAAGCTCGGTGCGGCTAGCGCGGCGGTTGCCGCGGCGGTCCAAGTTTGGATTTGGTGTAACGGTTGTCATAGAAAAGGCAGTAAATTAGTCGTTATTGGTAAGGAGGAGTTCGTGGCGCATATAGGCCATGTAAGCCAGTTCGGCCAAGGTATCTTTAGTGGCAAACGGCAGGAGCGTAAGGAGGAGTGCGCGTAAACCTACGGCACCAATGCTAAAGACAATGTGGTACAAATCGGTTTCGCTCAGGCTGCCCAATTTTTCACCCAGGACTTCGGGTTTATTTTTGAGCATGTTGGGCGAGAGTTCTTTGAGTACAGCGCGGCAAGACTCCGGTGCCTCACGCTCAAACAGTAGTTTGCGCACGGCAATTTCTTTATCGCTTTCGTACTTGGTACCCGTTTCTTCTTCGTACTTGTACGCAGCCAAATCGGCTTCGCTTACGCGGGTGCGCAGAGTGGCGAGTTCACTGGGAGTGAGATAGAGGGGGTTCATAAATAATGGGGTGTGTTTAAATTAATTTACGGAGTGCGAGTATGCTGCTGGCCCACCGTTGATGACGAGCGTTACACAAGGGTTTAATGGCGTAAATTCAACAGTTCGATTGGGTGCTGTGCCGGTTATTTTGGCAGTGCAACAGGTATTGCTAACAACTGCGCCCGTATTTGGAACTGCCAATGGGCCGATGCCAGTATTATCTGGGAAGGTGATACTAATCGCATTATTGCCAGTTACTAATTGGCTGTATCTGACATTTTTATCGACATTTTCAGATCCAGTACGTGCGATTGGTGCAGGTGCTGGAGCGACTGCCTCGCGGTTGACGGTGATATTCTTTGTATTTGTACCTCGCTTTAATTCCATTGTAGCGACTTGGTCAGCAGCTCCTCCACCACGAGGCCACGTTACAGTGAGATCTCCGCTGGCAGCACGCGTTACCACTACTCCATTTGGGAAATTTGCAGTGGCTGTAGTGTTGTTAAGTGTTCGATTCTGTCCCGCAATTGTGAGTGTAATTGGAGCCGTGCCAAGGCCACGCAATACTTGATTATGGCTGACCGAAGCAGGGAGCGAGGCGGGGAGTGCATCGGGTGCCACTGCAGCTGCCACTCGAATATTAAAGGTATTTGCGCCAATTTTGAGTGTATATGCACCTTCACGGGCAGCAGCATTCACTTCAACCTTAATTTGATTACCAGGTAATCGGGTAATCGTAATACCTTGAACAGTAATACTAGTATTGTTATTTGCAGGGATGTTTTTTGTGATTGCTCCCACACCTAAAATTCCGCCTCCTGTGAGCTCAATAGCATCGGTGGCATTGGCGGTAAATGTGCGGGTAGATCCGGGTACCACATTTGGATTAGTCGTTAATGCAGCAGGATTTTCCGCAGCGGCGCCAGGCGCTGCTGCGACAATGTTAAAGTTGGTAAGAGTTCCGGCAATGTTAATACTACGTGCACCGGCTGTGGCACCGGGTAGTACTTCTACTCTTACAGCGTTGCGGCCTACTAAGCGCGTGAGGCGAATACCATTGTGTTCCAGTGTAGCGCCTTCGGTTGTGCCCAGTGTGCCGGGGGCTGGTGCGCCGGGTAGAGCTACCGCATCGGTAGCGCTGGCACGTACCAAGCGTGGTTCGGCAGGTGTAAGCGGAGTAGTAGTTAGGCTCGCAGGCAATTGTGGAATGGGTTCGGCAGCGCGGAGGACTAGGTTGGTAGTAATACGTAGGGTAGTGCCCGTAACAGCTGGTGGTGTAGTCGACATGCCGCGCACGTACTCTAACTGCGCAGCTGTAAAATTTGTGATATCAATAGCGAGAGGAATGCCTGCCAAGCTGACCTGGTTAGAGGTTGGGCTAGCGGCAATGGCAGCCTGTAATTGAGTGAGGCCGGCAGTATCTATATTGGCACGGAGTCCTTGGCCATTGGTAATGGCGGCAAAAGCGGGATCCTTAAATTCTAGCGTTACACCAGCTTGGCCAGGGCGAGTAGAAATTGTCCCAAGATTGGAGCTCAAATTTTGTGGTGCGCCCGCAGGTGTAGCGGCAGGTACAAAGCCTAAGCGGTACCGAGTGCCACCACTGATCAAAAATACTTCGTCTTGTGGGCCATCTAGGCGCTGGCGAATCATTTGGATGCCCGGTACGCCTGGTACATCTACGGGGGTGTTGGCAGCGGGGAGTAGATCCACTCGGCCAGCATTGCGGCGGGCGATGTCGGCGGCTTGGGCACGGTTTTGGCTAAAGTAACCAATGCCCAGCACGGCGGCAGCAGCTGCAGCAATGCCCGCCACACGGCTCATGGTTCGACCAAACCAACCTTGTGGTTGTTCACCATCGGCGGGTGGATTTTGTTTGCCAAAGAGGGCTTTAAAGCCCAGGTATCCAGCAGTCGCCATGCCTCCGATCATGGCCAGGTTAATACCGGCCTTGCCGATATCAGTGCGACCAGTAGTGCCATATTCATTGGCGCTGCGGGCGAGTTCTTGGAAGGGGTTGGCCAGTGCACTAATGCTGCGACCGACAACGTTTCTAGCATTCAGTGGATCCATGCGTCCGCTGAGTTCGCTGCGCACGGTTTCCAAGGCCTGAATACGCACATCGGTAGTGGCGGTAGTGCCTGTACGAAGTGTGGTTAAATGCTGATCGATTGTGAGTAGTACTGGCGTAATATGCTCAGAGCGTTCTAGCGGCGCACAGCGCTGACGCAAGCCCTGCAAGGCCAGATCAATTTGTTGTGGAGTGGGATTAAGCGGCAGTCGATCAAGACGAGTACGAGTGTCATTTACCTCGCGTTGAACCGCGACAATATCCACAGGACGTTCGACCATAAATGTGTGTGTAAAATCTATCTATTCTAGCGTATTTCGGTTTTTTTCTCAATCCGTAGTTCGGTTGTTGTACGATTAAAAATGCCTTATGTGTGACCTGGCTAGAAAACCCAAAAAATGCTATACTCAAAAGATTTTATACACATCAAACCATGCCACCAGACGCTGCGCCAGAAACGGAGCAACAACGTTCGGCACGAGATTTCCTCCGGCAAATGCGCGAGCATTTTCGGACCGAAGCAGACCCCACGCGTCGCGAGGAGTGGATGCGCCAAAACACCGAGCGGCGCACACGCGAGGAACTGCAGGCTATTTCGGAACATGTTAATACACTGAGGGGCGACGAAATCGATGCCGCCGAACGCGAGCTGGTGCACCGTATCTGCACGCAGCAGCTCCGGCGCTTCCGCGAGCAAATTCAAACGTCGCTTAGCACACGTGATGTCGTGACTCTCGGAGCATTGGGAGTAGGGGGTGGCTTTTTGCTGTACAAAATTGGTCGATTTTTACGCCACCCCATTCGGAATACGGGCAATGCCCTTCGACAACCTCTTACGTCGCTATTCAAAGTTGTCACGGGCGGTCTCATTACCGCTGCTGGTGTTTTTTTTGGTGCAGCTACGATTGAGCGTGTGTTCGGTCGTCATGCGGCTGATCGCATGAACGATGCGGCAGGAACAGTCAATCCACTGGGCGGTGTGGCCACAGGTGATGCTGTGCCCGGCCATAACACAACCGACAATCCGGCTAACAACAATACCGGAACCGAGACTCAAAATTTGCCGCCAGCTACAGGTGCTACTCGTGAGCGGGCTCGTACGGTGTTTGCAGGTACTCCACCAGTTCCCACAGGGACACCCGATGTTCCAGCGACTCGCCGAGCACTCATTCGTCAGCAGCTCGAGGCTGCTCGCACCAACAATCGTCCCTTTAGTTTGGTACAAGCCTACGAGTTACAAGCGGAGGAAGAAACCGATCAACTCAATACACTACTTGCTGCTCGTCCAGCCCAGCCAGAAGCCATTCGCGCTTGTCGTTTGCGCTTAACGTATATCGAAACTGTCAGTCGTGCACTTAAGCAGTATGGTGATCTGATCGATCGGTACTACGGTGTGCGTGAACTCTGTGCCGCAAGTGGTGTGCAAATTACCGAGCCCGGTAAAGATGCCGCCATTGAGGCCCATATTTCGAGCGTGCTCGAACTCGCTCAGGCCCGTTTGCAGGCAGGGTTTGGCACAGCCGGAAACAGCGCCCAAATGGATACAGCCGAGGCCAATTTGTGGCGCTCACTCCAGGGTGAACGTAACGGCGAAGGTCAAACCAATGCCGAGCAGGGTATTCCCATGGTGGAGCGCACGGTCGAACTCTTGCAGCTTCGTTACTCACACTTAGCCAATGCGGCGAGCCGCAACGTGCGGCCAGAAGAATATGGCGCCGATGGTGAGTTGCTCGATATGCACCGGGAGCTTGCCAATCACTTGCGTGCCAAAGCTAATACCGAAACTGATGAAGAACAGAAGAATCATTTGCTTGCTACCGCTACTCGGCTGGAACGCGGTCGTATGATTCTCCGGCCAGACCCTAACGGCTTGGACTCGCTCAATGTACGTCGCAGTTCGGTGTGGGCTGGTCTTGTAAATTTCAATTTGCCAAACTTTAGGGCTGGATCCATTACGCAAATGTTTACACAGTCGCGTACGTTAAACCAAGTGGGTCTTAAAGAAGAAGGCTTACGCGAATTATTCACTACGGCTTTTGGCACTCGAACTTGGCCCGTCACCGATGGCGGTGAGGTGCGAGAAGTGAATGCCTACGATCGCTATCAGCGCTTGGCACAACTTCGGTTAGGTGCCAACAGTGGTACACCACTCACGGAATTCAAAACTCAAGGCGCACAAAACGTGGCACATCTGGCGGGTTTACACGAATCACTCGTAAGCTTTCAGAGTGATCGCGCACGCTTGGCCACCCTTCGTAACCGTACAACAACACCCGGTGCACCCAGTGGCGAGCAGGGAATATGGGGAGCTGGAAATGCCGATTTAGCTGCCCGGTACGATCGCTTTTTTGTCTCGCAACACACCGATGCCGTCGATCGCTTGCAGGCTCACACCACCATGATGGATCGCGATGTACTCAACGTGAGTCCGCTTGATAATGCTGAGCACGCCTGGAACAAAAATGGCCGTGAATTCATGGTCTACTTGGCCGATAACATTACCAAGTTGCAAACGTTTGTATTGCCCGATGAGGTTTTAGGCATGCAGGTGAATCTGCGCACGATGACGCGCGCGTAGCTGCTGGGCGAACTACCCAACTTAATGGGCTGGCCACGTAAGGCCGATGGTCACTTAAAAGATTGGGGCGACTTTACTCCAGGCGAGCGTGAGGCCATGCGCGCCAAGCAAGAAAGTATCATCACGTGTATCAATCGCTTTAAAGATGCTGGCAAGGCCGAGGGTAATGCTGGTCACTACGAGAATTTTAAAACATCAACGAACCTAATGAAGGACTTCCAGGCGAACTCCACTGAGGTTCAAGCTTGGTTACAAGATAGTCAAAATGAGACAGATGTCAGGCAGGAGGATATTGCAGAATTTCAAACTATTCGTGTTAAGTCCTTTGCCGAAGTGCGCGAATTGATTGAGAGAAATCCCACAAAAAAAGCCGCTATTATTGCCGCCTGCTGTGATCAGTTTGTCGATGACACCAAGGAGTACATGACGGCTTACCGCGGCTTGGTCGAGGGTTTCCATAATGTCGTGGGTTTACACTTTGAATGGGCCGAAGCCTTTGATGCTTTTGCTAGTAAACAAGTTGATTTGCTCCTTGGCTGGCTTTTGGTCTGTGGCGCCGCTGTGGCCGCGTGGATTTTCCGGCGCGGCCTCACGCGCTTGGCAACCCGTGGAGTACGAGGGACGGCCAATGTCATTCGTCGTCCGTTTGTACGCACAGGTGTTACACCACCACGTACGGGTGGTACACCTGGCTTACCTGGACGCACGCCACCACTCAGTACATTGCCCGAAAATGTTCCGGGTCGAACTCCGGGAGCAAATACGGGGCGGTTACCAGGCACGCTGCCAGAGACAGTACCAGGTGGCCCACGGCCCACTGTCGTGGAGCCAAACATGCGTATTGGCGCGCTCGAACACCCAGAATTCCGTAATCTCTCGCCCAGTGCGCGGCAAATGGTGGCTCGCAGTCCGGCGGCACAGAACATGTTCCGTAGCTCCATTCAGGCGAATAATGCTGCCGAGGTCGCCCAGCTCACCCGTGGTGCCAATAATGCTGCACGAGGCGTACGTATCAATGGTGGTGCGGCAGTTGGTATGGCCATGGATGCCTTTGGTATCTACATGGCTGTTTGTCGGTATCAAGAAATTGGCGAAATGGCTAAAAACACTACTAATCCGGCACTCAAAGACATCTACGATTCCATGCAAATGTCGCAGGTGGCGTTTGGTTCGGTACACGCTGTGTGTTTTGTGATCAACGGCGTAGCCCTGTTTTTCCCGCCGGCTGGCTTGGTGACAGTACCCATCTCCATTGCTCTCATTGGGATTATGTACACTTCGGACAAATTGTACGAAGTGGCTATCGAGTGGAGCAAAGACGAAGCCGATTGGCTCAAAGAAGGTCGCACTCCGGCCCAAATTATGCAGCGTATTCAGGAACTTGGGCCTGGTCAGCCAAACTTTTGGCAGGAAGTAGGAGTACTGGGTGCCGAGTCGCTTGATGTTATTGATAGTCCCAACACCGATCGCAGCCGTACGTTCTTTGAGCGAGCATCGGATAAAAAAGAAACAGCTAACGCCATGACGCGCATTGCCCTTCTGCGTGCGTACTTCCGGGCGACATGTCGCTTGCGTCGCGACACGCGCGATAGCGATGCCCAGCACGAGGCAAAAGTACGTCGGTACGTTTCGGCAGCTGCGCTCTATATGGCCATGCGCCAGGGTGATATTGTTACTGGTCGTAATGTCGAAGGGGCACATCAACATGCTGAGCTTGTATGCATCTCCGATCAGTTGAACTCCCAAAATCAATCGTACGAAATTACCTGGCGTGATGCTCAGAATCGCGAGCAACGTGCCGATCTAAAAAATTATCGTAACTTGCCATTGCGACCACATGGTGATGCCCTAGGTGCAACCACGGTGTTACAGGCATACACGGAGCATCGCTTTGACGAAATCGCCAGTGCCCTCAACGAAATTCGCACTCCTCCTAGTGGTACTCCTCAAACTCCGGCGGATCGTCAGCGTATTGATGAACAGTGTATTAGTACGGTACAGGCATCGGTACTCGAGCGCTTGGGTCCGTATTTGGATCGTATTAACGGTCGGTTAATGGCGAGTGAAAGCTTGGGTGGCCCACAGAAAGAAACGATTCAATTTGTACTTTCGCAGCAACTGCGATTTGCGATGTATCGCGAATCGGCTCGTCTGGTGGCTCAAACCGATCCCATCACTTCGGCCGATGTCAGCCGTGTATTCGATGCCGCGCGCAGCGTACTGACACCCAATGGTGATATGGATGAGAGCTTTCCGGCTCTGTTACGAGCTCGAGGTCAATTTAATTACGATCAGCGCATTACCGATCGTGGGGCGCCTGCACAGCGGTATCTCACGCCACCGTATTTGCAAGGCAATATGCTGACAACGTTGCAAGATGATACTGGTCGGCAGCTAGCCTTGCGTCACCCGGAACTTTTGCCTGCTCAAGGGGCGTTTACTAGTCCTACACAGGCAGCACGATTAATGACGCAGTTCGACGAAGAGCTCTCACATGCTAGCCGCATGAATATTCTGCGTATGCTCCGCAAATCCGACTATGTCTTCTTAAAAGCCTACGGCGCGTACTTGGCCGAACATCCCGATATGGATTTGGATAGCTCGGCTCGTAATGCCATTGCGACTTTGGGTCCAGATTCCCGCTGGGAAGGGTTCGAAACGCCACTCCAGACTCGCAATGACTACAGCCAACGTCACGATCAATTCCATGCGGCACTCCGTGTCATTCGTCGCCAAATCCGCGCCATGGACGCGCAGTACTACTATTTCCACCCGGTTAATCGCGACGAAGTGCGCGCCTACGATCGTGTGTTTGCTGGCCGTACGCCGGAGTTTCCAGTGTGGGGTTACCAAGATGCAGAAACACTGCGAATAGCTGCCGGTGGTCAGGAATATACCTGCACTCAGGCTCAAGGCGCTGGCCAGGGGTTAGAGATTCCCGGTTACGGGCGCATGCAGTATCGCCCAGCAGCTGGCCGTACCGAAAACGCTTGGGTGCTAGTACCGGCCGCCACGGTCCCGACCGATCCACAAATGTACTTCTACCGCACGCAACAGTACAACGGTCGTACATACGAACTGCCGGGTCGTCGTGTTTCGTTGCTACCCGGTGAGCGACGAGCCGAGCTGACACGGGCCGATGGGGCGTACCAAGTTGATCAACAGATCTACTGGCGCACAGAGCCAAGCTATCAGTTCGACAATCGTGATGCACGGTACATGCACGCTGGTTTGCAGCACCTACGTACCGATGTGCAATTGGCCGATGGTACGGTACTACGTGGTACGGTACAGCCGTACTTTGAGCCACTCACGCCAGCCGAACAGGCGGCCAACCCGGGCTTACAGCGCCGTACGGCCGTACGCTGGAAGGCCGATGCCTGGCAGATCCAGCGCCGGGGGAGTACGACGTTTGAATCTATTACCCAGCAAGAAGTCGATAAGCAGTTTGGTGAAAATTGTTTGGCACTCAACTGGGCGCGTATCACTGGCGCCCCCGATCAGCGTCCGCAGCTCATTATTCGTCCACGCACGGGGATGGATGTACGTCAATACACGTTCAGTAATGCCGCTACGCATGAGGCACTAGTGGTGGCTCGTCCCACTACTACACCTACGACTGCTCCTGCCGAGGTGACGTACACCGATCTCTCTTTTCCACTACGTAACGAAAATGGGCAACTGCTCATTACAGCTAATACACTCCGAGGTAACCGTCCAAATGTGCAGGCTCATCGCTTGTTCGACGGAGCTCAGTTACAGATACAGCTGGATTCGGGCGTTAAAGTTCGAGGTACGCTTCGGTGCTTTACGCGGCCAGATCCGAGCAATCGCGAACGTGTGCAGGCACAAATGGCTTTGCAAGATATTGAGGTGCAAGAAGCAGGTGCTACAACATGGGTGGCACAAAGTGAATCGTCGCTTCGTGCACTCACTGGCGATGTCCTACAAAACGAGTTTGTACGTGCTGGTAACACTGAGCCACCAAGTTACTCATGGCGCATGACGCCGCAGTTCGGTACGGCCAAAGTCCAATCGTATCTCTTTGAGCACCCGCAAGCGGGTGTCCGCGCTCGTGTGAGTCGCGAGATTGCTGAGGCTCCTGTAGCTCGGCCACTCGTCATTGGTCTTAACGAGGATCTTCGTATTAGTAATCGTACGTGTGTGGTATCCATTCCGCGTACATCGGGCCAGGCACCAGAGCGCTTTACACTCACGGCCGGTCAACCAGCACCCGAGGGATTAACCAGTAATTTCAGCGCCAATTGGGAAGAAGATACGGCACTGCCCTCTGGTGGCAGGTGGATCCTTTCACGCCTAGAGGCAGCCAATGATGCTCTCAATGTCACTATTGGTAATCAGACCCAAACTGTGGTGTGGTCGCGGGTGCCGGTAGCCAATTACGGTACGGCTGGGGCATATAACGTCGATTCTGTGCATCGTGGTTTGCAGCGGGCAAATCGCGACGGCGAAACACACACAGCGGTGCTCAACGATGACTATGGACATGTCTTCGAAACCAGTGAGCGTTGCCGGATCACTTTGCACGAAAAGAAGTTCAAGCAGGATCGTGAGGGTCACGATACCGCCGAATTCACGATCGAAGATACATCTTACGATTTGGCGCCTGATTCCATACCTGCCGCCCTCACGGATAAATTCGGCTGCGAGTATAAAGCGGATCCTCGCAATCCTTCGCGCCGTTGCTGGCAATTTAAAAACAGTTTCTCCAGCCGGAGCACAATGCAGGGTTTCGATATTACGGCTGGAGTATCGACTCGTCGCTACCGTTTTGAAGGGGAGTGGATTGATCCTGCACCCGCTAGGTAAACACTAGGCTCAGTCAGTGAGCGGTAGTCAAACGGTCAGTCGGAACCTGTCGAACACCGATCTAAGCCGCCAATTTCGGTCTAATCGGCTAGCCAAGCCAGATTTTTCCGCTACACTACCGCGCACGCCAAGCAATTTTGGCGAACTCGTTCCTCTTTTTTTATGGATATTCGTAACATCGCCATCATCGCGCACGTCGACCATGGCAAAACCACGCTCGTTGATGCTCTGCTGAAGCAGGGTGGCGCTTTTAACTCGCATGAACACGTGGAGGAACTGGTGATGGATAGTAACGATCAGGAAAAGGAGCGTGGTATCACCATCTACGCCAAGAACACATCGATCCGTTATAAAGATACGAAGATCAATATTGTCGATACGCCTGGTCACGCCGACTTCGGTAGCGAAGTAGAGCGCGTGCTCCGCACAGTCGATTCCGTGCTGCTCTTGGTTGACGCTCAAGAAGGCCCCATGCCTCAGACCAAATTCGTGCTCAAAAAGTCTTTGGAGCTCGGTCTTAAGCCTATTGTGGTTATTAACAAAATTGATAAGCCCGCCGCTCGCCCTAAGCAGGTGATCGATATGGTTTTCGATCTCTTTGGTGTGCTTGGTGCTAACAATGAGCAGCTCGATTTCTCCTACATCTTTGCTATCGCCCGTCAGGGAATTGCCAAGCGTACACTGGAACAGGAATCGACCGATCTCGCCCCACTCTTCGATCTCATTCTAGAAAAGGTGCCAGTGGCTGCCGCTCGCATGGATGTGCCCTTCCGCATGCAACCTTGTTCCTTGGGTTACGATAACTACCTGGGCCGTTTGGCTGTAGGTCGCGTGTACGAGGGTAAGGCCAAGGTGGGTGATTCTGTCTTCGTAAAAACTGCTGATGGGCAAATTCGTAAGGGTCGTCTGACTAAGATCTTCATCACTCAGGGCACCAAACGCTTTGAGGTGCCAGAGGCTGTGGCAGGCGATATCGTTACTGTAGCCGGTATCCCCGATATCTACGTAGGCGAAACCATTACCAGTAGCGAAGAAGCCGTGCCACTCCCAGCTATCAAGATCGATCCACCAACGATCTCGATGATGTTCATTGTGAACAACTCGCCGTTTGCAGGTAAGGAAGGGGAGTTCGTAACCACCCGCCACATCCGCGATCGTCTGCTCCGCGAAAAAGAAACCAACGTAGGTTTGCAGGTAGAGGAATTAGCCGGCTCCGATGGCTTTAAAGTCTCGGGTCGCGGTGAGCTCCACTTATCTGTGTTGCTCGAAGATATGCGTCGCGAAGGTTTTGAGGTGCAGGTGTCTCGCCCCGAAGTGATCGAACGCGAGATCGACGGCCAAATGTGCGAGCCAATCGAGCACGCTATTATCGATGTGCCCGAGAGTTCCGCTGGTACCGTGATCGATATGCTGGCACGCCGCAAGGGCGAAATGCTCAACATGCATACCGAAAACAACCACTCGCGTTTGGAATACAAAATTCCTACACGTGGTTTGCTTGGCTTCCATGGTTCGTTCCTCATCGAGACTCGTGGCGAAGGTATTTTGACTCACTCCTTCTTGCAGTACGAGCCATTCAAGGGCGAGATCCCAGCTCGTATTAATGGCTCCATGATCTCCATGATTACCGGTAAAACGGTGGCCTTTGGTCTGTGGGGTTTGCAAGATCGCGGCAAGCTCTTTGTGATCCCAGGTATGGATGTCTACGAAGGTATGATCGTTGGTGAGAGTGCCAAGACCGAAGATATGACGGTAAACCCCATCAAGGAAAAGAAACTCACGAACATGCGTGCCTCTGGTAGCGACGAAGCCGTAAACCTCACGCCAGTGACACCAATGTCACTCGAGCAGGCGTTGGAGTACATCGGTGATGATGAACTGGTCGAAGTAACGCCTAAGTCTATCCGTCTTCGCAAAAAGTTTTTGAAGGAGACAGATCGTAAGCGTAACAAGTAATTATTCCTTGGCTTTCAAAGCGTGCTGCCTGGACACGGGGAGCACGTTTTTTAAATCAAATTTCCCTTTCTTTGTCAGGGCGACAAAGAAAGGGAGAAAGAAAACGCTCCGTCGCCAACACCCACTCCGCCCGGCCCTGGATCTCACTGCCGATGCCTCCAAGGCTTCGGCATCGTCAGTTCGACAGCGCGAAATGCGCTAAGTAGGGCCTTCCCCATCACCCCCTGTGGCGGCGGTACCACCCAGGTCTGTGCTTCTTTAGATCTCACCGAAAATTACATGCTCGAGGAGCGCTAAATTGAGTAGTAGAACAAATACTGTGCCGAGATGAGAGATGACACGAAGTGCAGGCCCTGACCGAGTTTTGTCATTTTCGGCGACTTTTCTTTTTGCCATTTCTTTTGGTCGCTCAAAAGAAATGGCAGAGCCCTCTTGTCTGGTAGACAAGAAAGTGACAAATAGCCACGATCTTTAGTCAATCAAAAGAAATGGCAGAATCAATAAATCTCTGTCAGACAAAAAGATAATAAAGACTTATGCTGGTTTTTTAAGCACATGAGCCACGCGCATGCGAGCTCCAGGTCTATCGCCAACAAAAGGATGAGTGCCAATGTGAGCATAGCCAGCCTCTTCCGAGAGGTAATTTCCAATGCTGCCTAGACGCTCGCGGGTCATAAAGATCACTACTGCCTCGGGTGTCAGTGATGGGTGTATAGCTTTTAGTGCCCGTATATAGCTGCCAATGAGATTACCGTTCTTCATGCCTTGAAAAGCTACT
>CAZLUF010000002.1:0-5782 GCA_964562645.1 uncultured Candidatus Peribacteria bacterium | reverse complement strand
GTGGTGGATCGGTCACAACCATGCTGACACTCTCGGGTGCCACTTGATCTACCGGTAGAGGTTTGGTGGCATCGTTCTGAATGACGGTTTGGGGGATGGGGTCTTGGCAGCCACAGTCTGCAAGTACTTTGCGCAGCGCGAGCCAGTTTCTAAATAAAGCTTCTTGGACTTCTCTACCGCATGAATTCGAGATCTTTGGCTCAGGGGCCGTAAGACCGCATTGGGCAATGTTTTCAGTCGCATTACTCACGGACAGTGTACTAATATCCGCGCCAATCACTCGCTGAATGCGGCTGCGGAACATAGTGCTGCCATAGAGCAAAAGGCTCCCGGTGCCGCAAAAGGGATCTAAGACGGTGTGCTTGGGAATATCTGCACCGTGCTTTAAGCCCATTTCGAAAGCCTGGTACACCACTGCTTGCGATACTAAACCTCTGGCATCTTCTTCGCTGGCATACAGAACGCGATCCAGCTCGGGTCCGGGAGCCAGTGGACTTCGACAATATTGAACACAATCACGATCTTGATGAGCTGAGCGGCCTTCAACTAATGGTCGTACTGGCACTTGTGTACGCTAGCGACTTGTTAAGAGAAAACAAGAAATTGGTAGTGTTGTTCAAAATAACAGCAGTAGCAAGCGCGAAAATTACGATTATTTACCTGTATCTTCTGCGCATATTTACATATGAATACAATCTTCTAAAATAGACTACTTTATGGCAATCCAGGAACGATTATCGGCCGTGGGAACTTATGGAGCATTGCAGTATGAATTGCGCGAATATCAACCGCAAAATGATGTAGTGGCCATGGAGGAGTACCTGAACATGCCTGGTGGCACCGAAGTGCCAGTTCCTGGTGTACTTGATGATTTTATTAAAACATCGCTGGTCGATTCGACAGATAAATTTACGCTGCGCTCTACTGGATGCTTGCTCCAGGGTGTAGTGGGGCGCAGTCGTCGCACTGGCGAATGGCTCTCGATGGTTTCGCATTCGTCACTCCTCTGCATGCGCCAGCAACAGAGTATTCGCGACCGCTTGGGGGCAGTGCTGGCGGAGTGTCGTAGGCGTATGGAGCCTGGTACGGTGGCTTCTTTCTTCGCTGGCAGTTCCAGTTTTTTGGATATCACCAGAATTACAACCTATGCCGATTTTGTAGAGACGTTTGCTCACGAGGTCGATCGTGAGCTGGGAATTCCATCGCAAATTCTTATGCCTCCTAAAGTGGTACCACACACCTGCTCACACTTGCATGTGCATACGTCGGAGCCGCGAGCCGTTGTGCGGCAGACCCAGCAAGGTATTCCGTCCAAATTTTTGCGTGTGACAGAAGTAGCCCAAGTACGTCAGCGTTTAGCGGAGATGATGGCGGTGGTTGGAGAGCTGCAATGGCGGTGATTCGCTATACTGAAACGGTGCAGATATTTTCAGCTGTGCTGGCCAAGCAAGTTCCAGTCTTTCGTCGCTGTCGTTTTGATGTTCGTGGCGAACATGCCAAACCCGAGCATATTATTGTGGCGTTAGGCCAGGTGCACCCAGTGTTAAGTGGTCGTTTTGAGCGTTTCCAAGCCAAAAAGATTGCCCGAGTACAAGCATGGGTCTTTAGGGTTTGTGAGTGGTTCTGGCGTGAATACGGCATTGATTCCTTTGGCCAAGAAGGCTTTGGCCGTGTAGCCGGACAGGAAAAGTACGAAGCGCGTTTGCCGGAGGATTTTTTGCAACAACTCAAACGGCAATTACAAACAGCAGGCACTGCCGAGGCTACACTGCAGTCCATTGCCTATCGTTGGCGGCGCGCTCTCCGCACCGGAGCAACAACTGAAATTGTGTACGGAAATTCGGCACTCAATGGTTTAGCGGTCTTGCAGGCCGAACATCAGCTTCTTTCCATTTTTCCCATCGAACAAACACACGTGCACAGCGGTGTGAGTAGTCATTTGCAAGAGGTTTCTGCTCGTCTGGAGCAGATTGAGCACTCGGCAGATTTTCAGAACTACCGTCGCAAGCACGGCCGTCGTCTAACCAAGGCCGAGTACGACGCGGCTATTACGTATCGTACGTTGGTCTCTCGCTTTAACCGTACGTTGCAGGCGCCCGAGCGCGATCGTAGTATTTTTTTAGAGGTATTAGCCACGGCTCAAACGCGGCCGCTCACGGTCTTTGTGCTTGGCCAGGGACATCGTTTCGCTCAGCTACAACTGGCTAAAAATGAACTACCTCCCGGCTATCAATTCATTTGGATTACGCCGCCACCTCTGTGGTGGTGGCAGACCATGGCTACACGCTTAAGTTGGGTGTTGCTGCTCACAACCACAGCTGTGTTGCTCTGGTGGTCTGTTTAAAACTGCAAACGCACATCTTCTATAGAACCACCGTAGGGATAATTGAGTGAGATGTTCATGGCTGGTCCGGAGTCTAAATCAAGCAACGGAACAGGTTCGGTAATATCCGATTCGCTCATGCCCAAGGTTTGCGAGGAGGTCACTTCGACCACGGCATGGACATACAGACGTGTAGGCTCGTGGCGAACTGGAATCTCGCGATCAATCTGCACACCTTGTGCCAGGACATTGTCATCTACATGGCGATTCAGCGTTAAAATATGTTGCATGTGTTGGCGACTATTTTGGCCGTGCATACCAAGAAAGCTATGCAAATGTATGGCTTCGGGAAGCCAAACACAATCGGGTCGTAACTGCGGCACTAAGGCGGCAGTAATGTGCGCTTGAGGTTCGCTGAATAAGCCGACAGACATACACTCGCATACGGCAATATCGGGATCGGTAGTGCAGTGGTATTGAAGTAAGTTGGCTACCTGGCCACGTACACGTTGCTGTACGCCTAGGAGTTCGGCGAGCATCAAAACATTTTCGATAGCTTCTTCATGGAGATCAACAGCTTGCAGTTGTACATCGGGATGAATGAGAAGTAGAGGTAGGGTAGTGACGGCCAGTGGACCCGAACCGGCATCGAGCAGCTGGATCGTTCTACTCAGACGCTGGCGCTGGGCGGAGATATTCTCGTGTACTCCGCGCAAGAATTTCACTGTACGCAGTGTATCGCTGGCGCAGTGCGCGGCGCTGTAGGGATCGATGGCGTTACCGTGGTCGGTGAGGGTTGGTGATCCGCTTGTTTCTTCTTTGCAGTTACTGGCCTCAAGTAGCAGATGCGAGAGGGCACTAGTGAATTCAGATCCTTTTTTGCCTAAAGGATCAGCAACAATTTTGGTGATGCATTGTTCTGCGCCTTGCCGTAGATAGGCTTTATTCACCATATTTCTCAGTTGAAGCGTATTTTACTATATGTTTACAAATCGTCAATAATTGGCTATAATAACATTAAACATCCACATGAAGATCCTCCTCTACAACGCGGCGTACGCCACTGGTCTCGATGGTTCCATTCGAGATTATTTTTTGAAGTTCTATCGATATATCTACACCCCGCGCGATATCATCCGCAAGGTGCGTCAGGCGATTTATCATTTACTCGAACGCGAATCGCCAGATGTGTGTTGTTTTGTGGAAGTACACAGCCGTACGCACATGTTGCCCGAGGCGCACAATTACACGTACGGCGATATCGAAAACAAGTACGGTCGGTTTAGTTGGCTTAGGGCTGTGCCCATGTTCCGCGATAATTGTAACGGATTTATGAGTAAGCACCCGTTGCCGTTTCGTAAGCACGAGTTTACGCATGGTACCACAAACCTCATTTACGACATTCTTCTGAAAGACGATCTCTCGCTGTTTTTGGTGCACTTTTCGCTCAATGGTGCCGTACGCAAATTGCAATGCCAAGAGTTGGAGCAGCTACTCAAGAGCCGCAAGCGCGTTATTTTGTGCGGCGACTTTAATATTTTCCGTGGGGCAGGTGAGCTCCAAAAGTTGGCCAAAGATTGCAATTTGCACATTATAAACTCGTTAGACCAAGCGACGTTCCCGGCTTTTCACCCCAAAAACTCGCTCGATCTCTTCCTCTGCTCGCACTCACTTAAGCATGCCGAAGTAAAAGTATTGCATGCGCACGCCTCGGATCATTTACCAGTACTATTAGAAGTAGGCACGTAAGATAGGCACACAACTCGCTTTGTACTTTTTACTCTAAACAGTATGTCCAATGTTCCATTAGGAGAATCCGATGATGGCAAAAATAGGCCACCTTGGATGGCAGAAGCCACAGAATACGTGGCAGGTTCGCTTAGCCCAGAACGTGCGCGTGCCATAGAAGCTCTGGCAGCAGAGGATTCAGAAGTGGCAGCGTATATTGATATCATGCGTCTCCTTGTGGAGGGTCTTATGAACGATGATATGGGTCTGCTGTCTGATGTTTCGGGCACATTGGGTGTACCTCTCGATGACTTTTTGCCCGATCAGTACGAAACTGTTGCGGAGGCTACATTTAAGTTGCTCAAAGGTGCAGTGACACAAAACGAAGCCACCGCCTACGCCGAGTACCGTAGAGAGGCAGATTACCTTGGTGCACATGCGGAGCAGGGCGACTCGCTCGATCCCCGTGCTTTAGCTGCCGTGGTAGAAAAGGGTCTGTATCCCGATTTGGCTGCTGCCGAAGAAGCCGTATGGAAGGTAGTACGCGCACTTGGTCCGGTGCTCAAAGACTTAGAAGGTCCAAAAAATACAGATGATGAAGCTGGTAACGAGCAGTGAGTGTTGAGACCAAATCTGTTGCTTGGTGCTGCTCTGATCATCGGTTGGTGTTTTTTGGATGTACAGGCGTAAGAGCTTGTATTACAGCATCTTTCGTAATTGCCGTACTTCGGCCGTATCACCATTCACCTGAGTCACAGTGCCAAGTAATTGGGTGTTGGTTGCAGCGGGATGGATCACGACCGGTATGCCACGAGCGCGGGCAATAGCAGCCACGTGCGAGAGGATATTCCCAGAGGCGGTAATAATACCGTTGATGCGCGAGAGATGCGGCAGTATCCCCACATGCAGCGTGGGTGTGGCTAAGATCACTGGTCCGCTTATGCGGGGGAGATCAGCCAGTGTCGCTACTTGCCCCGAGCCACTGCCGCCACTCACGGCGAGCGTAACAGGGACAATCGGCATATTGGCCAGGTGACCCAACCGGGGTGCGAGTGAGGTATGTGTCTGCTGCCAAGCATGCAGTCGATCTTGCAGTACCGTCAGACTCATCGAAGACTGTTGGAGTTCAGTGATATTCGTAAACGGTGCCAAGCTGCCCGAAATTCCTAACTGCTCCAAGCGTGCGGCTGCACTCTGGCCAATGGCCCAGGTGGTACGCGCCAGCTGCCAGCGGTGCCACTCGCGTAAGCGCACGGCGGTTTGAGCATGGAGCAAGCGTTGCCCGATGGTATGGCGAGCGCCGCTCTCTAACTGTTGCCAGGCTTGCGTAACACTGTGCTGACGACGCAGAGTGAGAGTAGCGGGGAAAAATATTTCGCCGGTAACAATATTCCACCCGTTACCACTGATGCCACGCGGTGGTTGTGGGGCGGGTGAGGCAGGTTCTAAATCGAGTTCGGCATTAATCAAAAGCGCAATGGTCAATGGTGTGCCGCGCAGTTCACGCTGCAGGAGCGTGAGTGCTTTGTTGGCGCAGATATCTAGTTGTGTGCCAAGCAGGCAGGTGTGGCGGAGTAGTGCGAGGAGTGACTCAAGTTCGGTGGGCAGGGCCTCACTCAATAATTGCAAGAGTTCTTCTTGCAGGCGTTTTGTATGTAATTGGGGATCGAGCTTTCGGGTGGCATCAATATTACGGAGGGTAGCCAAAGCACCCTGGGCGCGGCTCCATCG
>CAZLUF010000001.1:12124-37884 GCA_964562645.1 uncultured Candidatus Peribacteria bacterium | reverse complement strand
GCGTACCAATCAGCACCTGGATCTTACCCTCTTTTACGTCGCGCAGAATTTGGTGCTGCTGAGCCACCGAACGGAAGCGGCTAAGCATTTCCACTTTAATACCAAACGCCTGCATGCGCTCCGAAAAGTTATGGTAGTGCTGATCGGCCAAGATAGTAATTGGCGCCATAACTGCCACCTGCTTACCGGCTTCGGCCGCTTTAAAGGCGGCGCGCATAGCAACTTCTGTCTTCCCAAAACCCACATCTCCACAAACCAAGCGATCCATAGGTCGACCGCTTTCCATATCACTCTTAATATCCGAAATGGCTTTGCGCTGACCGGGGGTTTCTTCATAAGGGAAGGCCGCCTCGAACTGGCGCTGGCGCTCGGTATCTTCACCAAAGTTGTGCCCCACGCTCTTGGCGCGCTTGGCATAGAGCTCGAGTAGTTCTTTGGCAATAACCTGCGTTTCTGAGCGCATGCGCTCCGTTAGGCGCTTCCACTCCACTGTACCCAAACGAGTGAGTGCCGGATCCTGGCCTTCTTCGGTTACGAACTTACTGAGCTTATCGGCCTGATCCACTGGAACGAATAACTTGTCGCCTTCGGCGTAGGTCAATTCCAAATACTCACGCGACACTCCATCAATCTCCTTAAGCGTCATTCCCTCAAAATACCCAATACCATGTTCCATGTGCACCACGTAATCACCTGGCTGGAGCGAGGTAATAAAATCGAGAGCAAGCTTTTGAATACCTCGTTGCTTACCCGCTTTTTTCAAACTGAAAATTTCGCGATCGGTAAGGAGGGCACAGCGTAAATCTGGGTTCTGTAGGGAGTGGGGGAGCAAATCTTCCTCATCTGCCTTAAAGACCATTACCGCCCCCTCGCGAGCTTGCCCATCGGTACTGGTGGGAATGTGCTCTTCGGTAAAAATCTGGAGCAGTTCCTCAAAGCGACGCGTGACAATCACAAGCGACCAGCGCTGCTGTAGTTTGTCGCGAATGTCATTTAAAAAGTCTGTCAGAGTGTAGAACTTGAGCACCGACAAATACCGCACGTGTGTGTGATGCTCGGTATTCTCGGGGAAGGCTGTAAAAGTGAGTAGATGATGTTCGGGTGGTACCACCACTTCATCTTGATCATCTACTGTCACCAACGTGCCGGCTGGAATTTGTTGCAGCAGTGTATTGGTACGAGAAAATTGCACCGGGAAGATGGCAAACGTTTTACCAGCATCGTGCACTACAGAGAGGTTATGAATATCGATAGCATTAATTTTTTCGATTCGATCAAAAGCGAATTGTACCCGATACGCGTGATTACTCTGGATGGGGAAAATATCGAGCGTATCACCAATACGGCGATATTCGCCGGGGTGAATATATAAATCCTGACCATGACGATAGCCACGTTCGATGAGTGATTCAAAAAACTGTGTGAACTCCATCTGATCACCCACTGTCATATGGAGTGAACGCTGCACTAACTCGGCAAACAATGGAAAGTCTTGAGCAGCCAGTGTGTTAGTACACAGTGTGATACTCGTTTTTTTAGGTGGCTCCTGCATGAACTCCAAGTACGCCTGCAAAGCCTGACCTTGCACCTCGCCTGTCTCGGAAATAATAGGCTCTAAATGCCGCACTGGGCAGCCAAAAAATGTTAACCAATGCGAGAGCCCCTCCACCATTGTCTCACCTGTTATCAGGAGTGTTTTATGAGGCGCAAAAGCAAGTAGATGACTAATCAAGAGAGCCTTTGCTGTTTCATTAGAGGCTCCGGAGAGCACCAAACGACCCTGGGCTTGTAAAAGCTCAGCAAGATCACGATGCGTTTCTGTCCCAAGAAGAAGGGAAGGTTTCATGTACAAGAACTACTGAACAAGACAAATATTGGCCGTAAAAAACACACCTCTCAATTCGTATTAAACCCCGCACCTACTTGTGTCTAACTCCAGATTACGCGGGTAATGAGCGATGATCAAGCTCCCAACAAAGATCGAGTGAACTGCCACCAGTATACCAAAAATGGCCTACTTTAGGTAGTTGGCAGTCGTAATGGCATGATTAAATGCAAATATCCAACCTCGCCGGGGATCGCAAAAATTGCTGGATGGGCACTATCGCTCACGCGTACTTCGATAGAAGAACTATTACTGTGTGATAGAAAATCTAGTAAGTATGCTGAACTTAAAGCAATGGTGTTATCAGTACCCGAAACCTCACAAGGGAGTTCTGATTCATCTTTACCCCCCTGAGTTTGTGGCGTGGCTAACTGCAAACCAGCCGAAGTGAAAGTGAGGGTGAGAGTATTATTTACTTCACGAGTGAAGTAGTGCATGCGCTTTACAGTAGTGAGTAATGGCCCTGTATCTAAGCGACAAGTGGTGGCGGATTGTTTGGGGATAATTGCCTCATAGTTTGGGAATTTACCATCAATTAACCGGGAGAGAATTTGAGTTTTTTCAAAAGAAAATTGAATTTGTTGGCGACTGAGGGCAATTTGAATTCGCTCACCTTCTTTACCTCCACTAAAAATGGCTTTAAGTTCTTCGAGAACACGAGTGGGGATAATACAAGCCACTTCTTCCTGTAAATCTGGCACTGGTACCTTGTATTCAGATAATCGGTAACTATCTGTGGCAGCTAAAGTGAGTACACCATTACTTGTCCGTAACGACACACCGGATAACACCGGACGTAAACCAGATTTAGCTGAAGCAAAGTTAATTAATTGTAGAGCCTGTAAAAATGGCTTGGTTTCTAATTGAAACGTTTGTTGTGAATCGATTGCAGGAATACTTGGGTATTCCTGAGCTCTTTCGCCAGCTAATACTGTTTTTGTGCGCTTAGTTCGACAATGTAACTGTGACCCTTCATTTACCTCAATCATTACTTCTTCATCACTACAATATTGAGCAAAGTTTATAATTGCCTTCATTGGCACTGTTACCACCCCCTCCACTTCGATTGTGGCAGGAAAACTAGTAATAATACTCACTTCTAAATCAGTGGCGGTTACCGTACACATTCCCTCGGCGGCTTTAATATGCACGTTATGTAAAATTGGCAAAGCTTGTTGAGAGCTCACAGCTTTACTTGTGAGTTGTAGGGCTTCGCGTAGGAGGAGTGTTCCACAGACGAATTTCATTTATATAAGGAAAGAGGAAAGAAAGTATATCTAAGAATTCATCATCATAATACTCCTTTTCATAGTATTTCTTTTTCATCTCTAATCACTGTGGAAAAAACTACCAAACAAACCAAACCACGTCCAATGCCAGTTTGATCACAAGTATTGCGTGTAGATGATGTGGAAAACTCGTGGAAAATAGTTAAGCTTTCCACTCCTAGAGCCAAAAGCTCAATTAGCTTATTGGTAAGCCAAAAAATCTTATTTTTGTGGAGAAAGGATCACAACTCTACTAAAGAACCATAAGGGGTTATCCACAGCGTTGAGTCTAAAGGTAGATACCAGTGGAAAGCAGATAGTCTTACGTTATCTACTTTGGGCGATAGGTATTGCGGCTCTCGGGAGCGGGGGCTTTAGTGCGATTAGGACGGGCGAGGATCTCGCCGTTTTTCATGGTGACAAATGATTCATCGGGAACATCTGCCTGGAGCATGAGGTTGCCGCTCACAAAAGTATGGGCGCCAATCCGCACACCAGGGTTGCAAGAGACCCGAATACCAAATCGGCAGTGTTCGCCCACCATTAGGCCAAGTTTAGTGCGGCCGGTTGGAACCACTGTTGTTTCATCTATAGCAATGGAAATCTCGGCTTCGTCTAAGCGGAAATTGCCGGTAATGGAGCCGCCGCCAAACGATACATTATGACCAATGACGCTATCGCCCAAATAGGTCATATGTGTCCACACATGCGAAGCGAGCACGCTGCTCTTTATTTCGGAGCCAAAGCCAATCACGCAGTCATCGCCAATGCTCGATCCACGCACCAAAGAGTTATTGCCAATAATGCAGTTACTGCCAATAACACAGGGGCCAACAATACTGGCGTGAGGTAACACGCGAGTGCCGGGGCCAATACGGACATTGCCGCTAATAGTAGCCGTAGGATGGATACTGGCTGTGGGGTCAATCTGCGGCCCTGGGAGTTCATCTAGTAAAAACTCCGACACGTTTAGTACATGCCAGGGGTACTTGAGTGCCTGCCACTTCCCGGCATAGTGATGGGCTTGATAGTGATGTGTAGCAAAGAGTGAAGTAAGGGCTCGCTCATAGGCGTCGTCACCATCGGTTTGGGCTTCTAGAGCAGCCAAGAGAGCCTGTGGTTCGTTATGGATATGGGCAACAATATTCACCAAGTTACTGGGCTCAGTACCAGGTTTTGGCTTTTCGATAATGCCCGTAATACGATCATCTTTTACTTGTAGATAGCCACCCGGGAAGTAGGTGGAGACTTCGTATGCCAAAAGAGCACCGGCTTTGCCCTGGGCAGTTTTTTGTAGCTCTGCATAGGCGCTCGCCTCAATAACATCATTCCCCGAGACAATTATTACAGGTGAGTTTGGTAGTTCTTGCAGAGCAGCTTTGCACGCCCAGTGCATACCAATGGTATTGGCAGGTTGCTCTACCACCCGGCAGCCCTGAGCTTTGGCTTGTACCTGTGCGACATTCTGGCCATTGGCGACAATGGTGATGGCAGTGATGCCAGCCCCGCGCAGGCGATCGATTTGGTGCTCTAAGAGCGATTTACCGGCAATGGGAAACAGAGCCTTTTCGGTTAGTGGCCAAAACCGGCGTGACTTTCCGCCGATGATGATAATGGCGTGCACAGGGTGATTGTAGCGGAATGGAGCCAAAAGGGACAGCTGCGATTTTTGCTAGGCCGTCTCCACCTGAGCGTGTTTTTGGCACGACATCAAAATGGGGTACGACACTTGGGCATCCCAGCCTTCTATGCGCTCTTCTCGATTCGCCATTTCGGATGTCTCAGGAGCGAGAATCATGCCCGGTGTTAGTGGTTGAGCATTTACTTCGGGTTGCCACACCTTGTTACTTTGCCACTCGCCAGAGGGCCCCTCTGTATGTAGCGTGCAAAATACCCGTGCAAATCTTTCGGTCATTAGCCGGGCATAAGCACGGATGCGCTGATTGATAATGCCAATATTACTCATATACAGCAGATTTGTAGGCGAATCGTATTCTCGATTGACCGGGGCCATGGCGCGTACATCTCTAGTTTTAATGGTAATGGGTGTCTGACGTGCAATGTCCTGTAATTCACTGTACTCAGCCGAGTCCTGAATTATGCCAGTTGGAGCAATGTACTTCCCCGACCGTTCGTTGAGAATTCCTGGGGGTATGTCGCGCATCAGAAAATCATCGAGACCCGCACGGGTGGCGGTTACCAGCAGAGGCCAAATACGTTCTCGGATAGCCGTGGTCTTGGTAAAGAGGACATTTTTGGGTGCAGAAAATGCCTCCAGCCATTCGTCATGAGAGAGTGTGCGCAGGGCCTGAAGACGTAGCTCAGCATGTAGGGCGCTGATGGGGCAAATATCAAATAGCTGCAGTGAGGCTGGTTGACCATGGAGTAGCGCGAGCGGAAATTCACACCCACCAATGACCGTAGAGACGTCCTTATCTCGTACGGGTATTTTACTTAAAATGCTGAGAGGATCTGAACTGCCCTTGTAGACCAAGGCTTTAGTTTGGGCACTGCCATAGAGGCCACTGATATAGCTGCTCACAGCATTAGGTTGCGTGCGCTGCACAATTTCCGGCCATGAACTGAGCCTTTGCATAGCGCGCGATTATAGCAGAACGCGATGCAACGGTTCTACCAGAGAGTAATGCGCACATCTCCCTCATAGCCAGTTTGCTTAGTCTGCACGCCGTAGTGGTGGAGCCGGGCCTGAACATCTGCGTGCGGGTGTCCAAATGGGCTTTTAATGGGTGCCGAGATGATTCCTACACTTGGTCGTGTGGCCAGTAGCAGCCCAGTGGAAGTAGATGTTCGACTGCCATGGTGCCCTACTTTCAAGACATCGCTTCGTAGTGGCGTGCCCGTGCGTAGCAAGGCAAATTCTGCAGCCGTATCACTATCTCCAGTGAGCAGCATACTTTTCTGCGGCGTCAGGATGCGCAAAATAATGGAAGTAGTGTTGGGGTCTTTTGGTACTTTGCCCAGCCACACTGGCGGCGGCCATTCGATATCTAGCACTGTTTCGGCGTCTAGGCGGATATCGGTCTTGGGGTCTGCAATCAATATGTGCACATGTTGTTTTTTTAACAAATCCATAAACTCGCGGTAGCGCGGATCTGCCTTCTCGATACCCGTTACGAGCGCATATCGTACGTGGTAGCGGCGCAACACATCAGGAAAACCAAAGAGATGATCGCGGTCTGGGTGCGTGAGTACGATCATATCTATACGCCGATCGAACCAGGGGAGTGTGCGACCGAGCGCCTCCAGTACCGTGGCATCTGGCCCTGCATCTACCAGTACCCGTACATCGGTTGTAGTGCGAATGAAGATACTATCGCCCTGGCCGACATTAAAGACGGTACAGGTGGTGTGATTGGTCTGCATAAGCAGCCACAGTGCACCCAGGCTTATCAGTACTTCACCAAGGCATATGTACCACCAAAAAAAGCGCCGCATACCAGCAGCATTCCATGGCTCTCTGTACCAGAGGAGAGCTTACGCTACAGAAAGTTGGCGACGTCGCCAGTACCAAGCCCCGGCGATACCGCCTGCAGCAGTGCACAGAGCCATTGTTGCCCCGGCGCCACTGTTGTTTAGAGCGTTCCCTCGCTTCGTGGAACTGGGCAGAATAATGGCCTTGCCTACACCCTTAGAAATTGTGCCATCGGCAGCAATGGTGCGGATGCGCAAACCTACAGAGCCACCCCATACACGTGGGAAGCGGGCAATCATGGTTTCGGCGGGAATTTCAATTTCGCGAGTAAAGTGTCGGCCATCGTCATACGTTTGGGCAATCATGTAGCCCTGCACATCGGGGCTGGGCTTGCCCCACGAGGCGGTCACCAAGTAGCGGCCGTCGGCCTCACTTTCGAAATCAAGCTGCAGGTTGCGTACTTCGCTTTCGGTACCTTGTACCACCGCTGCCGTTACGGTATTGGTGGGAGCAGCTGGTGTAGCGATGGTAAATGATTTTTGGATCGGGCCAAAACTCTCGCCCTGTTCAGTGCGTACGACTTCTTGAACGTGCAGCACGTACTCTGAGCCCTCTACCAAAGGCATGGTATCGATTGTCACCACATCGCCAAGGAGTGTGAGACGGCGGAGCTGTACGGCGGTGCCACCCACCGTGGTAATTTCGAAAGCTTTGGCGGCATCTTCGGCGGCCACTACTACATTGGCACTTAACTGCGCAATAACCTTATCGGCAGTGGCTTTAATTTGCACCACTTCACCAGGGCCAGCGCTGGCGGTGGCCGGATCGGCATTGCCGCCTGTGAGTGGAATATCTACTTCGCTAGCAAATGAATCGAGCTCTTCGCCTTTGTCATCTACGGGGATCACACTCACAAACAAGTGTTCACCATTGGGTATGGTGGTAAATACGTATTCGTGAGTCTTGGCATCGATGATCTCAAAATCATCGTAGGCTCCGTCTGACTCCACAAGCGATTGGCTGGCGTAATACACGCGGTACGACACAACATTCTCGGCTTCGGCCGGGGGATCCCACGATACAATCAACTGGTTATTCTCGATACGACCAGACACATTTTGGACACTACTTTCGGCGGCATGCGTGGAGGCAATGCTGCCAAGCACTAGGGGAATAGCCAGTAAGGAATACCAAAACTTCATGTGTGTTTCTCATCAGTATAGCAAAATTTACGCTTGGTGCCAAGTTCTTAACTACTACGGAGCAGGCGGTGGAGCTTAAACCAGTAGCCGGTGAGAACCATCCACCCACCCGCTGCCAGTAGGGCAATGGCGGTAATGGTGTCGCTCCAGAGGAAAAAGCGTACGACACACAGGAATACCATTAGCGCGGCAAAAAACTTACCGACTGCGTGCCACTGCTCAGGGCGAATGCTCCAGGGCAGAGCCCAGTAGGCCTGTGGCAACAGCAGGCTCGCCAGCAACACATGCACAATTACCGAGGTCATGCCTGCGCCCACAAATCCAAAAGAAGGAATGAGTAGCAAGTTAGCAACAAGCGAGACCACCACTCCAACGGTGAGGGTGCGCACTAAGGCCATCCATTTATGTGTAGCCAACAGCATGTAGAAGCTCAGGACAATGCAGGCATTGCAGAGCATGGGCAGGGCCAGTAGGTGCAGTGCGGTATCCGATCCCGGTGCAAAAGGAGTAGCGAGGTACTGTTCGCTAGTGAGCAGTCTCACGAGTGGGCGCGCCCACACCGTAGAAAAACAGAGGGAAATGCCACCAATGACAAAACTTGAGAGAGCCAGGCTTCCCACCAGCGACTGAGTTGGCTCCTTGGCCTGTTGGCGCTTAGTAATAATGGGCAAAGCGGAATTCAGAAGAAATGTAGGCAGCAAGTAGGCCATGTCCATCATGCGCTGCACAGCTCCGTAGTACGAATTCTGAATAGCGTGATCAACACGTAAGACGCCAATGAAGGTAACGTCTAACTGGCGATACAGGGCCATGCACAAGAAAGCCAAACCATAGGGGGTAATTTGTTTAAAGAGAGTGAGGCACTGTGCCTTGTTCCAATGTAGTCGCAGCGGAATGAGTTTTTGACTGGCAAAAAATGAAACAATGAAGAGCAGAGCAGCCCCGGCCCCGCCTACGGCCAACATGGAGAGATAGGTGGCGCTATTGCTGGAGTTAGGAATGGCATGATACGCAATGAGGCCAATGCAGAAGAGGGTGAGAATGCGCTGTGACACTTCGCCCACAAATACCCATTGCATGCGGTAGTGCACCTGGAAGGTGGTGCGCAGGACCCCGGCCAAGAGCGTAAAAGCTGGTACAAATGCGGCAATGGTAATACCAAGAGGGAGCGAGGTGCCGTGCCAGTGGGGGATAACCCAGGCAATGAGAATGGCTGAACCAAGTGATAGGGCTAAAATAATGGCTCGCAGAATAAATAAGCTCCCGAGCATTTCCGATTGTTCGCGGCCAGGAGTAGCCTTACTGACCTCGCGCACGGCTACTGCGTACAAGCCAAAACCCGACAAAATGCCAAACACCTGTAAGTATCCGTAGGCCGTATTGTACAAACCAAAGAATTCCTGGCTGAGGGTAACAGCCACAATTTTGGCTGTCGCAATCGAAAGTGCTGCCATGACAATTTGGCTCACAAGTTGCCAAAGGGTGGAGGTGGCAATAGGGCGTTGCATAATCTCAGCGTACAGCTTGTCGGGCTACTGGTATAGCGGGTAGCGTATGCCCGATGCCACTCTCTTTTTCTCACCTCATCTCCACCGAGCAAATTTCTCGCGCCGATGCCGAAGTACTCCTCCAGACCGCCGCTGTAATGGAAGAGGAGCTTAAGTTGGGCGTGAGTGATCGACTCCGTGGAAAAGTACTCGCCTCACTCTTTTACGAACCAAGTACGCGCACACGCCTGAGTTTCGAAACGGCCATGTTGCGCTTGGGCGGACAGGTGGTTACCGCCGATGGTATTCAGTTCAGCTCCATGTATAAAGGCGAAACAATCGAAGATACTATCCGTATGGCTGGCGGCTATGGCGACATTATTGCCATGCGTCACCCCGAAGTGGGCAGTGCTGCCCGCGCAGTCACGGTGAGCCCAGTGCCTTTTGTGAATGCTGGTGATGGGCCTGGTGAACACCCGACACAGGCTTTGCTGGATCTCTATACGATTCAAAAAGAATTTGGTCGCACGCAAGATCTGCACATTGCGATGGTCGGCGATCTCAAATTCGGCCGTACAGTGCACTCACTCAGTGTGCTCCTGGCGCTCTTTCCTAAGATCCGCATTACCCTCATTGCACCCAATGAGCTCCATATGCCCGAGCATATTGTGTCGCTCTTGCGGGAAAAAGGCGTGGCGCTCGATAGTGGAGATTCTATCGAAGCGGGCTTACATGCAGATGTGATATACATGACCCGCGTACAAAAAGAGCGTGTTGCCGATGTGGCCGAATACGAGCGTCTCAAGCTGCGTTTTATCTTGCAGGCAGATCATCTTAAAGGTCGCAAAGCTATTGTAATGCACCCCCTGCCACGCGTAGGCGAAATTTCGACTGATATCGATGCCCTCCCCAACGCCGCCTACTTCCGTCAGGCGCGCAATGGCGTGCCTATGCGCATGGGTATTATGGCCTTACTTCTTGGTGCTGCTTAAAATCCTATGTCTCCGTTACAACTCTTTACCGGCGGCAAGGTGGTGAGTCAGCAGGGTGTGCTTTCTCAGGATATCTTGGTTCGAGCAGGGGGAGTGCAGCAACTCGGCGCCCCTGGTGCGGTTACTGATTCCTCGGCTCAGCAGGTGAATATTTCTGGTCAGTATGTCTTTCCGGGATTTATAGATCCTCATGTGCACTTTCGTGAACCGGGTCTCACTCACAAAGCCACTATGCTTTCCGAAGCACGCGCCGCTTGCTACGGCGGTGTGCTCACAGTGTGCGAAATGCCCAATACGAATCCGGCCACCAATTCGTTAGAGGCTTTGCAGCAAAAAGTGGATATTTCCAAGCAATTACCAGGGCAAGATCCACTCCTACAACATTTTGATATTCGATTCTATTTTGGAATTACCGAGAAGCAGCATTTAGATGTACTCGCCACGCTGTACACATCTCAGGACCCTGTAATTTTAGCTCTGCGCCAGCGCTGCTCGGGTGTAAAACTCTATCTAGATCACTCCACTGGGAATCAGAAAGTCGATGGCGGTATCGTGGAAAGTATTTTTCGTACTTGTTCAGAATTGAACATTCCACTAGTGGCACACTGCGAAGATGCCGAGATCAATCAGGCAGCTGCCGAACTAGTACAATCGCAAGGACACACCAGCGTGGAATGGCATTCGCTTATGCGCCCGGTGGCATCGGAGGCAACATCCATTGCCTTTGCTCTTGGGTTGGCCCGTAAATTCGGCACCAGATTTCATGTCGCACATCTTTCTACGGGTGAAGGGTTGGAGCATGTACGTCAGGCCAAAAAAGATCTACCGCACGTGAGCTGCGAAGTGTCCCCGCATCATCTGTTTTTGACGGTTGAAGATTTTGAAACGCTAGGCACCTTGGCCAAAATGAATCCGCCATTGCGCACCAAATCCGAACGTGATGCGCTTTGGATTGGTGTGCTCGATGGCACGGTCGATTGTATTGCCACAGATCATGCCCCTCACACCCTAGCTGAAAAACAAGCCGGTGAACCGCTCAAGGCCCCCAGTGGCGTACCGGGCGTAGAAGTGATGGTTCCACTACTCGCTAGTGCACTCCTTGGTAACTGGTCACATCCGCAAGCATTGGTGCCGCCGGTATTGGAGGCTGCACGTAGTTCAGATGAAGTGGCCACCTTACTCCACCGCGTGTGCTTTGCGCGTGCGAATAGTATTTTTGGTCTACAGAAGAGCGAGGTTGGCCCAGGATCTCCAGCCGTGCGATTAGATCTTACGGCACATACTCGTCTTGCCGCTCAGTCGCTGCATAGCCCCTGTGGCTGGACGCCCTACCAGGGCTGGCAAACCTCGTGCCAAATAGATGTCATTGCCTAATGACATCGAAATACTGATGTTTTTCGTTCGTCCTATTCGCACCTTTCTGCTATGATAGGTGTATGACCATGATGCATGTTCTTCCTTCCGAGCACGCTGCGCTACAGGCAGTGCCGCCCGCTTTGCTTGCTGGTTGGAATATCCAACCCGAGACACTCAAGAGCTTTGAATCCGACCGTCAAATTTGGATCCGTGCCAATATGGCAGAGTTTAAGAGTGCACCGGAGCTGCACGAATTGGTGACAGATGTGCTTGCCGCTAAAACGATTAACCTTAAGCCTATTAAAAACTTGCCCGAGGAATTGTTACCAGAACTCTTGTTTACCATTGGGGCCCGCGGCATTACACAAATTATTGCCGCTCTATTGCTCGAACCACCAACCAAAGAGCTCATCGATTCCATTGCTGGTTTTACCCATCTTCGTCACGACATTCTCGAGGCGAATGCTGCCCATCCTGCTGTCTAACCCCCACTGCTATGGTCATGCAAAATTCTCCAACGGCTGCGCCAGATATTCAGTTCACAGCGCGCTCCATCGACGATTTGCTCACCGAAATCCAGGGTCGCTATGGCGACAATGCCCGCGAGGTGCTGGCTCGCTTGGATGCTAAAGCAGGCTCAGTAGCTGACCAAAATGCCATTGTCGAAGAACTCCATAAGGCTGGCTTAAACGGTCAGGCCGAAGCACTTCTGCGCGCTTACCGCGAACACAAGCGTGAGCTTGATATTAAAGCCGATGTATCCGATCGTTGGTATCACAAGGCTGGGCGCATGCTTAAATCTACGGTTTTGGCACCTTTTAAGGCTGTCGGTTGGGCATTTAAAAACTATCCGGTCACTTCTACTGTGGCGACCGTGGCACTCATTGGCACACTGGCATATTTCTTTGGCATACCAATTGCCAGCTGGGTCGGTATGGGGGCAGATTCGCGCGTAGTAGAAAGAATTGGCGAAGTAATTAAGCCATTAGTGCCTACAAATCCACTCGATATTGCTCCTGGCGTTGGGCCAACGGGTATGCCACCTATTCTTGGTGACGGCTACCCCCCAATTCCACCACCAATGAATTTGCCCGGTACAAACTAATTCATTTCCTTACACAAACATGTCTGCCGCTCCCGAAAGGCCATCTTCTGGCCCCATTGAACTACCAAAGCCAAAAGGTGCCTCTGTGTTCTCTCGCTTGCTCCGGGGGCGACACGCTATTGCTGCCTTATTAGGGCTTGGTGGCGCGCTCTACGGTGGTGGTAAGTTAATGGAAGATCATGCTCGCTTGGATGAGACGAATCAGCGTCGTGGTGAACTGCGAGCAAAATTGGATGCCGACGTACAGGGTCGAACCGCTGGTCGACTTAAAAATCTAGAACCCGTTGATGTCAGCCAGGCTTCGCTTGAGGCCGATATGCAAAGACTATTGGCCGATAATGTCATTTCGCCAGATGAGGTCTCGCAAGTGAGGATTGTCTCGTATCGTCGTGAGTTACTAAAGATTCATCAGCGCAGTGCAAATTTGGATGCTTTGTCTAAAGCCGATCCCAGCCAAAAAGCCGTATTACCTCCAGAGGTAGAGGCAGATTTAACCAATGAGCTCTTGCCAAATTTAAGGCAGCATCCCCAGCCTAAAATAATGTGGCAAGGGATTATGAAAGTGCTCAACGAAAGCGAAAAAGCTGACGAAGTTCAGTCGACATTAGCTCAGACACGTCGCCTCATTGTCGATGATTACCGTCGCTTCTATTCGGCCGATTTAGCCTTAGCCATTGGTCAAGGTTTGGGTATCGAGGTTCGTCCACGAGCCCTCCAGCGCTTAGCTATAGCCGAGCGCGAGCAGTGGGAAAAAATGGTTCCCGAACTCCATGCCCAGGTGGCATACGAACAGGCCATGACGGGCACGATTGGCACCTTGCAATCAGCCAAGCGCCTCTACGATACCGCTAAAACACAAATGACCACTGCCGGTCTTACACCACGTGCTATTCCTCTATTGGAAGCCGAGACCGAGGCACAACTGAAGGCCATTGAGGGTGTCCGCAAGGAAGAGGCACTTATCGAGACTGTTTCCCGCTTACGCGATGCCTCGCAAACCGATCCGAGACTCCGCGAAGCCTATGCCAAAGCTCGCGATGAATTCTATGCCACGCGTGGCGGTACTCCACTACCAGAGCGCATTGCGCTCGATTTGCAGGCCAGACGGGCTGCTCAAACCGATCAACTCCTCGGCACACTCCATTATCCATCTAAGTATTTAATCGAAGCCGAAGTGCTTATTCGCCGTGCTGGTTGGGCTATTAGCGATCGCGCTGATGGTCGGCAGCTCCAAATGGATATTGAACAATTCATGAAGGTAACCGAAGAGGAAGGAAAAAAGAATGCCGATGTGCAAAAGGCTCGCGATCTCGTGAAGCAATTGCTCGATTGTCGCGATTTGGATAAGGTGCGCACTCTGCACGAACAGATGCCGCGTGAACGTGTGCGGGTGATCATGGAAACTGCCGAAATGTACGAAGACTGGGCCCGCCAGTTGGCCGAAAGTTTTAAGAATCCACAGCAATTGCCTGCTCGAGCTGCTCAGTTAAAAACGGCCCGTTCGCAGTGCATGGAAGGTGTGCATTTGCTCACGATACAGCTCCTCGATTTACAGCAGGAATACATGCGCGATGGTAGTGGCTTTGATGCTGTGCGTACAGGTTTTCAGACCAAAGATGCACCATCAAATCGTGTGATTGTCGGCACTTCCGCTAGCGGTCTCGATGCCGCTCTGCGCCAGGAATTATTAGTACGGCGCTTGCCCGAAATTCGTGCAGCTTTAGCTGGAATTCGCTCCAATACCGCTATTCGCGGCAGTGATCGTACCCGAGATTACACCGCCAAAATTGTGGTAGAACCACTGCGTCGCTTAATGCGAGTGGCCGAAACGCTGCAAGGCGGAGCCGTGCAAAAAACTGAACGTACGCTCAAAATGACCCAAATTATGGGTTCCTATAACATGCAGCCTGTTGACGATATGGAGCGTGATTTAGCGCTCTTAGAGGAGTCTCAGGCCGATCCGCGTATGCAAACCGCGGCCTTAAGTAGGGCTCGTCAGAATCATTCTGCAGCAGAGATTGCGGCTCACGCCAAAACACTTATTGGTGTGACCAGCAGCGATGCTATGCGCACCATTCTCAATGGCTCCGATTTGGATCGTTTGGCTTTTGCTCAGGTTCTCCAAGAACGCCTCCATAGTCACATTAACAGTTTGGATGCCGAGGAAGGGAAGTTGCTCTTGGCCCTCAGTGAATACGGGAACGAAAATACCGATATCGTGACCGAAATGGTTCGTTCGGGGAATAACTGGCTCTGGCTTGCTCTGGCTGTTGGCGGCGGTGCATTTGGGATTTGGATGGCGGCCCGCGGTATTCGCCGGGCTATCGAAACCCGCCGCATTGCCGGTGTGTCTTCGCGTGAAACATATGCGGCGCTAACTCCTGTCATTGCTCAAGTGAACCAGCGCATTGCTGAATTACAGGGGAACGACGAAGAGAACCGCCGTCTCCTTACGGAAGCCCTCGCCGAGCTTCGAGCAGCTACTCAGCCGCTAGCCACCGAAATTGATGCTGGTGATACAACTCCTGGAGTTACGGTCGAACCATCTCTGCGCGAACTCTATACTCAACTGCAGTTGGCTATTTCCCAGCTTGGTGCACGCGTGCAGCAGCTAGAAGCACAGCAGCCCAAGCCGGAGCCGCCAGTGGAGGATGCTTCGCATATCTAAGAGTAGATGAATCGAAATCAGAAAAGCTTCTGCCGAGAGGCTTTTTCTGCTACAATACAAAGATTCTTCCGCCCTAACACTTTATGAATACGCTCTATCTCACAGCTGGTGAAATCGCTCAATTTGAGTCGTTGCCAGCCACGTTACGTACTGATACACAGGTCATTCCAGAGTCGCTGACATTTGTTGATACCGATCAACGTCGTGGTATTCGCTTTCAGACTCTTGATTTGAAGAGCTTGGCTCTGCAGCCATTTTTGAGTCAATTGGAATCGGTAGCGACACCCGAAGATGTACAGGCAGTATTTGAAACGCTCGATTTTGAGAAAGTATCAGATCAGGATTTTTCAGAATTACTTTTCGCTATTGGTCCAGATGGCATTTCAGCTCTTTTGGCTGGTGCACTGGCAACTTCAGCTACTGCGGATGATGTCGCCTCTGTGGTCCAACTAAGCACTGCTCGTCACGAGCTCCTTGTTTCTTTACAGAATTTTAACGCCTAACCCCTTTCATTATGGAAAAAATGACTGTTCCCGGCGCTCCTCGAAATGGCTCCGATGCCCCACCAGATGTTCTCCAGGTTGTAGCAGAGGGTCTGGGTCTGCGCTCCACGGCCGAACTTGCCCAGCGCTTTCGTTCTACACGTGAACGCACGCAACTTATGGAAACGCTCATGCGCGATCCGCGTGTGATGGAATATGCCAACAAACGTGGCTTGCATACGGAAGAAGTGCACGATGCATTGCTCACACTTTCTAAAACCTACGAAAGCAAAGAGTCATTCCTTAAGCGTTCGTGGAAGTTTATTAAGCGCAACAAGTGGTATATTTTGGGCGGTGCAGCCGCGATTGGCGCCGGTGTTGCTGCCTACTATTACTGGCCAGCCTTAGCTGGTTTTGCTGTGACTGCCAAAGGTGCGGTTCGCGGCTGGCTCCGTAAATTTTTGGGCGTACCAGATATGCCAGCTATGTCGGCTGTGGTTCCACCTGCAGTTCCAGGCGTACCTGGTGTTGGTGGCAATCCAGCACCAAACGTATTACCAGCAGCTCCCGCCCCTCGCCCTGTTGATCCAGGGGCATTATTGGACAAATTTGGTGATGTAAAATAGTGGGCGTTTTGTTTTGTACACACACAAATCTATGTCACCAGAGCGTCCATCTGAAACCCCTGAAGCACCAGCTGCTGAACCTGAATATCTCAAACAGGCAGATAGTGTGCGTCAAAAGTTATTACCGGCCGAAGATCCTACCGAGTGGCGCCGGGCACTGGAGGCGGTGGCAAAGCCACCAGAAGCTCCTGCTGATAATGCCGCACCAGGCAAGAACCCCTTGCACTTGGCGCTGCAGAAAGATCTGCATGCACAATGGCTAAATGTCTCTGCCATTCTCGATGCGGTGGTAAAATTAGATCCAAAAGATCTCAGCGAAACACGTCAAAAAACAGCCCTACGTCATTTGGCGAAGTATCTGCAAACACGCCAGCAGTACCTGCGTGTTGTGCACGACAAAATTGAAAATGTTATTACGCCTAAACTGGCACCATATTTAGAGTTAAGCCCAGAGGAACTGGCTGCCGAGCAGTTAACAGATCGTCTTTTGCCAATGCAGTACGATGTTGCACGAACGGTAGGCTTAAGCGGCAAACCCAAAGATATTGCTGCGCCCGTTTCAGTGATTTTGTTTTCGGCCATGCGCCAAAAACTCAAAGCCGATTCCTTGCAAAAAATTGTCGAAGCTATACAGGCGGATCCAAAAAAAGACGAAGCACATGTGATATTTCTGCGTCAGGCTGGGCTGCCCGACAGAGAGCATACGCCGGAAAATATTGCCGCCGTAAAACTGCTGGCTGGCTATGCCGCCAAAAATTGGCCAAAACTGCCAGAGGCACTGCGCGTCTCGGAATATCCTACACTCGATACTCTGCCGATCGATCAGGCGCTCCTGTATTTAGGAGATGTGGGTGCAGGTGTAGCTCTGCAGGAAATTGCCGTGCAAATTAGCGTGGCATTCCGTAGCGGACACACGCCAGATTTAGCAAAAGTCATTGAAAAAATGGACCAAACCGGAGCTATGTTTTCGCCGCAAGCCGCTCAGGTTACACTGGCGAAATTTGTGCCTTCGACTACGAAACAGCAACGCGATCAAGCTCGCGAGGACGCGGCAGCAACCGTGGCATTCTCTCGTGGTTCTATTGCTAAGGCCACGCCTGTGCGTGGCACAACGGGGTTCATTGATGGTCAAAATCGTGGTGTGCAAGCTATGGTGACTGGTGTTGCAGGAGATATTCAAAAGAACGCCACTTCCTACCGCGCACGCTTGCTCCAGGCCAGTTTTTTGAAGTCAGATGGAGCAGATGCCGAGCTCTATCGCGAGCTGGATACTACGCTTACCAAATTGTTAGATCGCGGCGAAGCCAAGTTCCATCCAGCCTTTGAGCTCTATATGCTCTTGGAACAGGGTGATCGTTCAACGATTTTGCAACCGCTCAAACTCCACGATTTCTTGGTGAAAAATGGTGAGACGAAACTCGCCAATTCACTAGAGGCACACCTAATTTCTAAATATAGCGAACTGGCCAAAAAAGCCGTGACGAGTGCAGATTTAAGCATGACACTCGATGAATTTAAGCTCTCTGAGCGCCAGAAAACGGAGGTGAGCAATGCCAGTGAGTACCTACGAGACGAAGGTGTCGCACAAATTGAAAAGTGGTGGGACAAGTTCTACAAGGTGTTTTCCAAAAATCCAGAACTTCTCATTATTTTTGCCCCTACGGCTCTGTGGGCCTTAACCAAAGTTACAAAGGGGGTGGCTTCGGCGGTGCGCTTTCGGGCTAATTTGCAAATGCGCGATTTGGCTAAGTTTGCCACTATGAACGGGGCCGAAATCGATGCACTGGCCAAACAACACGGTGTTTCGGTGGAACAGTTACGCGTCTCACAAGGTGAGGTGACAAAGCTACTGGCGGAATACGATATTATCCAAAACCATCGCTTTGGCTACACGCCATCACTGAGTGCATCGGTCACACAAAAAGCCCGTGATAAGTATTTGATTCGCCAAGAAGCCCGAGCTATCCACAATGCCTTTCTTAAGCCGGCCGAACTCAATGATTTGGCAGGGGCGCTCAAGGGGCGCTTTGGGCCTCGTGAGGGTAGGCGTTTTGCCGATACGCTCGCACCTATGGTGGATAACGATGCCAATGCTATCGAGGGTGCTTTGCGCTCTGTGGGTTATTCAGAAGCCGACGCTCAAGCCGCCGTGGCTCATTTGCGTGCTGCTCCCGAAGCAGGGACTAAGGCAACTGTTCGGCAACCAACTCGGCCTACGGTGGCAGCCGAAGTACTCATTGATGTGTCACGTATAGACACTGGCAAAATGGATGCCCGCGCGATTGCTGATTTAGCTGCCAAGCTCGATATTAAAGTCGATGGTCGATCTGCAACCGATGTCAAAGCCGATGTCGACGCCGCTCTCAAGGCTGGTACTCATCCACGTATCAAAAAATAAATACTAATCACAATGGACAAACCGAGCTCGTCATCGGCCGGAACCGATACGCAACGAGCTCAGCGCTTACGTTTGCATGATTCACTTGGCCGAGTTGCAGAAGTACAGGCTAGTGATTTGCGGTTTGTGCACGATTTTTTGGCTTGGCGCGAAACTCGCGACCCATTAATACGTACAGATGCTCAACGGCGTCAGCTGGATGCAGCCGAGGCAGAGTTAAAAAAAGCTGGCGCCACAGATCCAGAACAACTTACGATGTATTTTGACCAGATCTCGGGTTTGCTGGCTATGCTCGAGGGGCAAACTGGCGATACTGCCAAGCAAAAACTGGCTTTGGTTATGGAACTGCCGCTTACCAAGGCAATTATTGCGTATCAAAAAGTGTATGCTGGAGTGCTGGATGAAAACGTCCAGAGCATGGCGAAATTTTCTGGTGCTAATACCCCAGAACTACAAATTACCATACGTTCTTTGCAGGAAGATGCTCCGCTACTGGAACCTCCAGTAGGTGCGCCACAGGCACTCGCCAAAGAGTGTCAGGATCTTGTAGCCGCCGCCGCCGCGTTGCGCCTGCAATTAGCGGCAGCACTCGATGTGCCCCCACCTGCTTTGGATGCCAAAGTAGGGGAGGCCGTGCGAACCTTTGCTGGGCGTAAGCAGAAGTACGAAGAGCAGTGCCAAAAAGCTTCGCGCGAGATCTTTTTGAAAGCAATGGGTTTTCCACCAGATTGCCCCGAGGAAGAACTATCAGCTTTTGCTCTTTCACTTGCGCGACCCATTGCACCGCCAGAGCAAGCCAGAGATCCAAAAATGCGTACTGATCCAAATGTCTTAGCTCTGCATAAGCAACTGCAGGAGCGTCGAAGTATTGTTTCCACCCGCGTGATATTGGCCTTGCGACGGAATCTTTCGGGTAGCGATGGTAAGGCGCAGGTGGAGGGTGTCACAGACTTCCTTATTAATCGCGATTTGTATGAGCGTCGGATTCTACAGCAGCCCAAAGCCGACAACGATAAATGGCTACTCTACATGGGTGTGGCAGTTAATGAGGCCGCCGAAGAATTTTTAGAAAATAGTATTGGCTGGCGTGCACTCAATGAAAAAACACTGCAGAAAATTCCCATTCTGCGCGATGTGCCAGCGGCTACTCGTGCAATAACGCTCAAAGCCTGGGAAACCGTGTGCGCCCAAATGGGCAAGGTAGGCGTTCCAGTGGAGACACTTGGCAAAATGTTTAGCTTTTTAGGCCGCATGCCCATGCCTAAAGGCTTTTGGTCCGAACTGCTCGTAGTCGAAAGCCCAGTGACGGTGTTGTTGTGGGGTATGTATTTGCACGAGTCGCCAAACAAAGTAAAAGCCACCATGCAATTTGCCTCGTTCCTTATGCTTGGTAAGGCCACGACGCGCTTGGCTCTCTCAGCTGGTAATGCCATGCGCGCCATGGGGCTACTGCGCGTAGCGCCCAAAAATCCCTATGCCCTATTCGCCATTGGTTTGGTGGTGGCGTTCGCTTCGGCAGATCAGCTCGAAAAACTCAGTACCTGGGCCGATAAACTGATCCCCGAATCGGCGACGAAAGACTTTGTCGGCAATTTGTTTGCCACAGTTTCGGGAGATTTCGCCATTGGTGGTTTGGAAGAATTGGCTGAAGTAACGGGGGTTTCTAAGGTGGACCCCGATCGTGATTTTCGTTCGTACATGACACGCCCGGGTAACCTGGCTTCGCCTGGAGATATGTTTACGGGCGATTACTACCACACACTCGATGATTGGAACAAGCGCGTGGATCAAGTAACAGCCGATGCCAAAGGTCGCGAGAGCCCCATGACAATCGAGCTCTGGAAACTACGCCGGATTGATAACCTTCAAGAATGGTCACAGCGGCAGTCGGTGTATTTGCATATCCATACAGCTTCGTTGGCAGATCAGGAGGGAAAGCTGGAAAGCGAACTCCGTAAACTCGGTAAATTGGGTCCATCGGAAACATTAGGTGGTCTGGAGTTGGCCACGCGCGATGGTAACAAGCTCCGGAATGATAAAGAGGTTCGTTATGCGCTGAGTACAGGTAAGTCGGCTCCAGGGCTGCAAAAACTGCAACAATACATTGATGAGCAGGTATCGAAGGCTGGTGGTGCCGATAAAGCGAAAGACCCGTTTTACCTGCAGTGCGTGCAGTACCGCGAACTGCTACAGGATGTCGCGAAAGATGTTGGTCTTTATAACCACTTAGGTGTGTATAAGCGGGACACCTGGCTGGGTGACTTGGCTCGCTACGGTCGCGATGACTATGTCACTACCACCGAGTATGTGCAGTCTGGTTTAGTGCAGAGCGTAGCCGAAGCCATGCGTCGTAATCGGGCGGTAGCACGCTCGAGTTACCCAGACATGAAGCCCGAACAGTATGCTGCCGAGCTGGCTAAAGCAGTAAGGACTGAGGAAAAGATTGGCTTAGTAGAAAGTTTAGGAAATGATTTTGAAGCGCTCTACAAAGAATGGAAAGGTCCAGGGATCAACATTTTTAAAGGAGCACAGTCGCTCAATGTGCCTAATATCACCATTCGTGATGAGCTCTTCCAGCTGATGATGCAAGTGCATAACACGGCTAAACAAGTGCCGGAGCCGCTCATGAAAGACGTCTATGATAGCCTGCAGCAACTGGCTACCAGCCGCGAAATTGTTACAAGTGCGCACCTGCGTGTGATTCGCGAAAAACTGACGGATGTACTCTTAAAAGCAAAGGCTGCTGCTAACCCGGTGTGGGAAGTGCAGAAAGCTGTAGAGCGTTTTACTAAATTAGGATCCTGTACGCTCTTTGTTCAGGGCGATCTGCCGGGTGAGTTGCTGATGGATGGTAGTCGCCGGGTCGATTATGTGAGAGATTTTGTGCATCAGGTAATTAGTCCTTCATCAGACTTTGCGGTATTGCAGAGTCAATCTCAAACAGGGGACATGCGGCTATTTCAATTTTCGTGCTATGGCGGAGATTCGAGCAAATGGACGGTGCAGGTGTCTGGAGCGCAGCGCCAGTTCTATTGGCGCGGCAAACAAGCCGTAAACAGTGTGAATTACACCCCTACAAAAACCATTTCGTATCAAGATTTTGTCTCGCAGCAGCCAGAAATGGCAAAAAATTTAGAGCCCAAATTTCAAAAAATTGAACAGTGGTACCGCGATCGCGATACTGCTCGTACAAAATATCGGGATGAGTATGTGGCGAAGTACGAAGCCGATTGGAAGGCCAAAAAAGGAGATGTGGAAATTCTGTCGGTGCGCCGAATTTATGATTACCGTACCCAGCGCGATGTCGAAGTGCCTGTCTCGCTTGGAAAAGCAGGGAAGCTACTAGAAGATGGACGAAAGGATGTCGATGAGCTGAAGAAGTCGTTCGAGCGAGGCGGTATTAATCCAGAGCGTCTGCGAGACAATGCCACGAATATTTTGGCGCGAGTACAGCTTACGCCCGATGAAATGAGGCGATTGGAGTCGCCCATGCATCGCACCATGGCCGAACAGGCACCTGTGATTACCGCCGAATTCATTAAGACGATTCGGTTGTTTCGCAAATACCAAGAAGCAATTATTGCTGACGAAAAAACCAAGCCCGGTGCCAAAGAGGGCTGGCGTATTTTTGATCGACAGTACGAGCCCGAAAAAATCCAAGAATGGTTCACATACCTGGAGCAAAAAGAAGGCCTGTTCTGTCGCCACAAGGATCTGATTGTGTTTGCCTGTAGCTATTCCAAAATGACAGCAGATCAGCAAACAAAAACATCTGAAACTCTAGAAAAAGCGTACCCCAAGCAAATGATCCGAGCGGTGGTTGATATGTGGGACAGTCGCTCTACGCTTGCGAACTACCCCGAAGTTTTGCAGTACTACCGCATGCAGATGATTTTAGAGCAGATTGATCGTGAATCTGGTCGTGCAACTCAGGCTGATTTACTGAAAGAGGCCGACAAATATGCGGGACAAATGGTCGATAAGCAGTTCCCAGTCAGTTCAAAACCTCGTTAAGGTTTGTAGGTGGCTTCGCAAGCTGGCTAGGTTTTGGTGAACGTGATGAGCGGAAGCAAAATCGGGTGGTGATAGTGGCCCACGCACCGCGTGTGCCTCCATACCTGCGGCACGTGCAGCATCGATATCGAATTGCTGGTCGCCAATGTACACGGCTTCGTGCGGCTCAATGTGTAACTGAGAACAGGCGAGTAGAATTCCGTGGGGGTGAGGTTTTTGGAACTTGCCCATGTCGTCGCAGGTCACAATGCTTGCAAAGTAATCTCGGACCTGTAGGCGCTCATCTATGGCGTTCACATAGCTATTCCAAGAGCCGGTAATCAGGCCCAGTGTGTAGCGATCCTGGCAGGCTTCTAAGAGTTCTTTGGCGCCAGCAATCCAGGCAATGCGATCTCGCAAATGAGCCAGGTAGATGGTATCGCGCCGGGCCCGTACGGCTGCTTTATCCACATCGGTTCGTTCAAACTTTTGGAGGAGGTGATCCAGGTGTTGCCCCAGGTGATAACTCTCCAAAAAATCTTGATGCGAAAATTGCCCCACACCAATCTCGGCTAGAGCTTGGCGGAGGGCATCTTCGTAACAGTCGATGGAATCGACGAGTGTGCCGTCGAGATCAAATAGGATGGCACGTGTACCGCTCATACCTCCATAATGAATGGAATGACCATAGGTTCGCGATCGAGCTTGCGGTCGAAGTAGCGGTAGAGAGCACCCGTAATGGCGCGTTTAAAGGCTTTACGATCCTGTTCGCCGCGGGCCAGTTCTTCCTCGTAGGCTTTACGGGCAGTTTGGCTGATTTCGCGGGTGATCTCGGCTTGTTCGCTTCCATAGAGGAACCCGCGCGAAATAATTTCGGGATCGGCCACCAGGCGCTTACTTTCGGTGTAGATCTTAAAGGGGGTCAAGATCATTCCCGAGGTGCTCATAATACGGCGGTCATCCATAATGCGTTGGCCTTCGCCAGCAGTACTACGACCATCGATGATCACATCACGGAAGGTGTGCTTTTGCTTACTGCGTCTAGCACCACCTTGAGTATCAAACTCCAAAATTTCGCCGTTAGTCAGTAAGTGCAACTGATTGTCTACGTAGCCAATACCGCGCGCCAAATCGGCGTGTGCGGATCGCATATAGGGTTCACCGTGCTCGGGAATAATGTGCTTGGCTCGTACTAGGCGGTGCATGAGTAGCAGATCACTCTGGAACCCGTGACCAGTGGTGTGCAGAGCCAGTTCCTGGTTGGTAAATACTTTGGCACCAAGCAGGTTTAAGTTATTGACGACTTTGGCAACAGCACGCTCGTTACCCAAAATTGGGTTAGAGCTTAAAATTACCGTATCACCTTTTTTAATGGAGATATGACGGTGAGTGCCGAGCCCCATGCGAGCCAAGCCGGCGACCTCTTCGCCTTGGCTTCCGGTGGTAAGAATGAGTACTTCACGATCGGGAATTTTTTCCATGCCTGGCCCAGCCTTACGGATGAGTCCACGTGGGGCTTTTACGTAACCCAGATTTTGAGCGATTTCTAAGTTCGTTTCCATGCTGCGACCAGCGATGTACACCTTACGGTTAAAGGTCTTGGCGTGCTCAACGACCATCGCCAGGCGATTGATGAGTGAGCTGAAGGTCGAGACGACTACTCGGCCTTTGGCATCGCGAATCAAATTAAAGAGCGTCTGCGAAATTTCGGCCTCACTCTTACTCTGGCCTGGTTTCGTGGCGTTAGTGGAGTCGGCAATAATGGCTAGCACACCCTTGTCGCCTAGTTCCGCCAAACGATGGAAGTCGGCCGGTGGTTCGTTCATGGGTGTCATGTCGAACTTAAAGTCACCCGTGTGCACAATGGTGCCGTATGGGGTATGGATGGCAATAGCGGCGGAGTCGGGGATAGAGTGTGTAACACGCAAGAACTCTACTTCCACTTTTCCAAGGCGGACCTTCTGACGGAAATCGACCGTATGCAAGCGAGCCTTACTGGTCAATTGCTCTTCGTCTAGGCGCTTTTTGATCATGGCCATGGTTAGGCGTGTGCCATAGCAGGGTGGAAAGTGCAGGCTCGGGAGCAGGTGTTGCACGGCGCCAATATGGTCTAAGTGACCGTGGGTAAAGAGTACGGCTTTGATCTTCGATTCGCGGCCGCGCAGGCTAGAGATATCGGGAATGAGGTAGTCGATACCCAACATGTCTTCATCTGGGAACTGCAGACCTAAATCAATGACGTAGATATCTTCGTCGACTTCGATGACAAAACAGTTACGGCCCACTTGTTCAAATCCACCGAGTGGATAGACGCGCAGGTGAGCTTTGCGCTGGGTGTCTGGTGAGCTGGCCGCAGCCTGTGGCTTTGGGTTTTGACCACTACTCTGTGGTCTGGAACCGTGGCTGCCAGCTGGTGCTGGTCCACGGAAGCGACGGAACCAACCGCGCTTTTGACCGCGATGTGGTTGAGACCCTGGTGCCGCTGGTGCCGATTGTGGCACTGGCGAAACAGGGGTAGTTGGTGAGGATAGATCTCCTCCGGATTCGTTCATCATGTAAGATGTGGAATTAAACTGTGGGAAATTTCCCACGCAATTATCATACTCTCATTTGATCAATATTGGCAATGATCTTTGTCGATATAATATTTTTTTGGCTTCCATAAAACAAATTATTAGATAGACAGTTTGCAGATAACAGATGATAGATGACAGCAAAGCTCATGCAAGAACAGTAAGATGATAGTAGAGCTTGTCTCTACTGTTCACGTGAGCGAGATGACTTTTTAGTATTAGTGAAACAGCTATCTGCTTACTGCTTTCTGCCAAGTCCATCTTGCTTGCTGCGAAGGCGTGTTCAGGGTAG
>CAZLUF010000001.1:10673-12114 GCA_964562645.1 uncultured Candidatus Peribacteria bacterium | reverse complement strand
TTCGGGCCTGATGGACCTGGTAGTCCAGAGTGGATCCTCGTCGGCTGAAGAAGGTCTCCTCCTATGGACGCAAGAATTGCAGTCTCGCGATGGAACGGAGCGGGTGTTGTTATTGTTGCAGATAGAAGGCGAGGGGGCTGCTGCCGAGAGCCTGCCCGAAGAGATGGAGCGTGTAACGCAACAGGCCCTGCTCGAGAGTGAAGGCGAGCCCTGGAATCGCTTAGATGGCACGCTCAAAGAACTCAATGGATTGATAAAGGGGTTACTGATGAGTCAGGCGATTGCCGATGTCCACGCGATTGTGGCGTTCATTGATAGTGCCCACACTCTACATTTATCGCATGCTGGTCGCGCTGAGGCCTACCTCACGCGCGGCGGTCAGGTATCGCAAATTACGGAGTTTACCAAAGGCAAGCCGGTGCCTGCCTTTATTCATATTAGTAGTGGTGGTCTAGAAAGTGGCGATGTAGTGGTGTTCTGTACGCAGCGCGTATTGCGCGCTGTTACCCCTGTGCAACTTGGTCAATTAGTCATGCGGACCGATGCGCACGAAGTGCTCCTCGAAAAACTAGAGCGCGAGGGAGAGGCGAGTGCCATTACTTGTGTACGTGTAGGTCGCCAACCTGTGCAGGCTGTGCCTGAGTCGGCACCAGCACCACGCAGTGCAGCGGTGCCTCGTCGTGGACGCAAGGCGAATGCAGCCTCGGCTATTTGGGAACGTATCCTCCCCGAGGTGCTCGACCGCGTAAAGCAAACTAAGCCACTGCTCGATAAGGGCTCGGCTTCGTTACAACGAGCCACTAAAACAGCCGCGCCTGCTCTGCAGCAAGTATGGAAGCAAGTCCAACGCGTGCCATCGCACATCAATCAGCTCATTGCCGATCTGCGCCACCCCGAACGCAAACGCCGCGCCCACTTGCTCCTCATGGCGGGTGCCATGGGTGCTTTCTTGGCAGTATTCCTTCTGGTGAGTGTGGTGGCTAACACACAGCGCAATAAAACTAAGGCTCAGCTCACGGAGTTGATGGATCAGATTAATGCCGGCTTGCGCCAGGCCGATAATCGGCAACTGGCTGGCGATACCGATGCCGCCAATGCCCTCTTGCAACGTGCTGAAGAGCAGGCCAAGCAGGTGATCGCCAACGAAACCGGACTCTTTAAAGTGGAGGCCTCAGATCTGCTCGATAAAGTTCGCTCACAACGCGAACAGCTGCAGAATATTGTGCGCTTATCGCCACGTGTCACGGTCAACCTAAGTGCCAAATCTCCGCAAGTGGTAGCACAAGGTTTAGTAGGCATTAGCGATGGTGAACTGGTGGCGTACGATCGTCGCGATGCGTATCGCATCCTCCTAAATCAGCTCGATGATCCCCGCCGTGTCACCGATGATTATCTCATTTTGCAAGGTAACTGGTTTGCGCGCTTTAAGACCATGGTCTTT
>CAZLUF010000001.1:0-10663 GCA_964562645.1 uncultured Candidatus Peribacteria bacterium | reverse complement strand
TATGACCACCGGTAACGGGTTAGTGGAATTAGCGGGTATTGATGTGCTTAACATGAAGACAGAAGACCCAGCTGGCTGGCTTGCTGGTAAGGATATCGAAAGCTACTTGCGCTATCTATACGTCTTAGTGCCCGAGAAGAACCAGATCTACAAATATGAGCGCCTCAACGATCGCTATAGCATCCCAACGCCGTACAACGTGAATGGCGATCTTACTGCTGCTCTCGATATGACCATTGATGGAGATGTGTATGTATTGAAGGAGGGGGGAGCGGTGGTGAGGTTGTTCCGCGGCGAAAGTAAACCATTTGCCATTCGTCAGGCTCCTACCGATATTCTCAAAACTGCCACTAAGATGCTCAAAGTGCCTGGCAAGAGTTTTTACTTCCTCGATCCCGACCACAACCGTGTCATCGTCACTACGGATCCAGGGACCTCCGGCGAGTCGGCCTACGTGCGCCAGTACGTGTTTGAGGGCGAACAGCTAGGCACCATCCAAGATTTCTACGTCGATCCTATTGAGAGCCATCTGTACGTTATCGACGACAAGCGTGTGTATCAGGTGGATATCGGCCTGCGCTAAAACAGGCTTTAGACTCCTGGGTAGTTGCTCTACCGTACTATGTGTATGAAGGTATTGGTTTTTGGGACGTTCGACGGCGTGCACCCTGGGCATCGGTTTGTGTTTGATCACGCTCTCAAGCGCGGTGACTTGTATGTCGTAGTGGCTCGCGATGCCACTGTAGAACGCATAAAGGGGCGCCGACCCAAGCACCATGAGGCTGCTCGAGTGCAATCGATTGCCACGCTCTACCCCACCGCACGGGTGACACTGGGTCACCCCACAGATTTTCGGGCACCACTGCGGGATATTGCTCCAGATCTCATTTTACTTGGCTACGATCAGCGATTGCCACCCGGTGTGAGCGAAGCCGATTTTGCGGTACCTGTGGAGCGGTTACCCGCTTTTCACCCCGAGAAATACAAGAGTAGTTTGCTCTAAACCGTATAGGCGGAGGGTGGCTTTTCTGCTATACTGGTGTGATTTATGAATATCAAAACCCTCCTCAAACACCCGGTTACTCGCCAGCTAGGCGGAGCCGTAGCCGGCATGGTCATTGCACTTGGCGGTTACGAAGGCTATTTGTTTGTAGAGCCACATATGAAATCGATGCTGGCTCAATCTTTGCCTCCTATTATTCCTATTGGCAGCTTCAACACCAGCTCTAGTAGCTCCTCATTTTCGTCGGTGAGCTCTAGTAGCAGCTCCAGTAGTGTTTGGAGTTCTTCTTCGGTCAGTTCGTCATCGTCATCGGTAAACACGGTCGAAGAGGAGCGACTCAAGCGTCAGGCCCAAATTGCCGCCTTGGCTCGCAGTCGTCTGGTTAACACCGTACAGAGCAGTTCGCTGAGTAGTGTAGTAACAGGCACCATCCGTCGGGTGGTAGTTGATCCTGGTGGCGTCGTTAATAATCTACCGCCCATTCAGGCCATTTCGTCATCTTCGGTACGCATTCGTAACGTGGTGTCTTCTGTACAGCCAGAGCCTACGCAAACAGCTTCTGTCACACGGCGCCATGTCGTGGCTACTGCTAATGGCGATACCTTGCCGCAATCTGGTCCTGGTCTCCTGCTTAGCCTTCTTGGTGGCGGTGGCATTACTGGTGCTTTGCGTCAGCGTCGCAAAATGCGCCAGTCTAAAACCTCCTAGTCCAGAATTTTTCGCTATACTCACTAGGTGCTGTTACCGGGTGTATTCATTGGCTTACTGGGGGCGTGCTTAGGGAGTTTTGGGAATGTGCTGATTTACCGAGTGCCGGAGAACAAAACGATTCATGGTCGCTCTATGTGCCCGCACTGCCATCGCGTGTTACGAGCGTGGGAACTCGTACCCGTACTCAGTTTTGTAGCATTAGGTGCACGTTGTGCTCGGTGCCGAACTCGTATTTCTTGGCAGTATCCGTTGGTGGAATTAATCAGTGCTCTCCTGTTTTTGCTCGCATTCCGCACGGCTGAATTTCAGGTGCTGCCCGGTCTTATTTTAGGAATCGCATTTTGGTTACTGCTCATTATCAGTATTGTCGACATGAGGTCACTCCTCATTCCCGATGCCTTTAACCTGCCCTTTGTCGGCATGGCCGCACTGTACGCACTGATTACCGGGCAGTTCTCGTGGTGGGCGGTAGGGATTACAGTTGGGTTTTTTGGAGCACAGTGGGTGCTCTCGCGCGGGCGGGCACTGGGCAGTGGTGATGTCATTTTGGCCATTGGTACAGGGCTTTTGCAGCCCGATTGGCCCCATGCACTTTTTGCCCTGCTTCTGGCCTACGTACTTGGCTCTGTGGTCGCTGTGTATCTGCTTATTCGCTCTAAAACGACGTTCAATAGTAAATTGGCTTTTGGTCCCTTTATCGCCATTGGCGCGGTACTGAGTGTTGTATTTGGGCAGTATGCGTTGCCTATTTGGGGGGTGATGTAAGAGCAGAAAGAGGATGGCACGAAAACTCAATATGTCACCCTGAGTGCCGCGTTAGTATGGTTCGATACAATCGTCGCTACGCTCCGATCACTCACCATGACATAACGCGGTGTACCGAAGGGTGAAGCCACACTTTTTGTCGCCTGAAGGAAAATCAAACACTTACAAAAATGTATCTTTGAAGCTCCGGTCTCTTGTGTACAAAAAATTAGGGCCGCATCTGCAATAGCAGCGGGCCCTGAGGGTTTGTCAGCCGCGTGTTCGCGGCCCATAGGGGCTCGGCCGCCCCCGTATCATCTCTAGCTTGCATGCAGACCTGGCAAGACAGGGAAGATACGGGGAGGAAAGCGTCTGACACAACAATTCTATACTTTTTGCAACTTCTGTCAAATAGATATTACTGTCAGGTATTTAGGCAGAGTTCTGGTACGCTAGAGCCATGAAGGTCGTGGCACAGAATCGGCGAGCTCGGTTTGATTACCAGATCATCGAAACGGTGGAAGCGGGGATCCAGCTCACGGGTGCCGAAGTAAAATCTTGCCGAGCGGGGCAGGTGAATTTGGCAGGTGCCTACGTGTCGTTCATGAATAACGTTCCGGTGCTCAAAAAAGCCAAAATCTCGGCGTACCAAAAGAGTTCGGAGGAGCATATCGAAACCCGCGATCGACCACTCTTGCTCCATAGTACGGAGATTAATAATTTTTTGCGATCCAGCGAACAGGAGGGGATGACAGTCGTACCACTGGAGATTAGAGCGGGTAAGTACATCAAGGTGGTGCTAGGTTTGGCCAAGGGCCGTAAAAAGACCGATAAGCGCCAAGTGATCCGTGAGCGCGAGACTTCTAGGCGAGTGCGCGAGGGGCGCGAGGTTTGACAAATTTAAAAAATTTGCCTTAAATACACCGTCTCAAACTCTCGGTTTGAGCGTCTCGCTTTTTGAATTCAACGGTTAGGAAATAGGATGATGCAGAGCGCAGTGATCACTTGTGAGTGGTTACTACCGCTCTGCATCCGAGATTCTCGGTAGCAGGCACACGTGTGCCGAGCCCCCCGCAGTGGGGGGTGAGGTCGGACCTCGGTTCGTTCACATTTCCGTGACGGACCAACAATCGGGCGCCCTTGAGTAAGGCGTTCGAGAACTCTTTGATGGAGGATCTACTCATGTCGCAATCGATTGATGCTCGCGTGGACGCTATTGTGAAATTCTTGTTTGGGTTCCAACCCCCAGAGAAGCGGGCCATGCCCACTCTGGATTGGGATCTGTTCAAGATTCAAGATGGCGACCACGCACAGACGAAGTGGAACGGACTCTGCCGCGGAGAAGCTTTGGCTGGTCTGCATACTGATCCGAAGATTTTCATTTGGCCAGAAGTGGCACATTTGGATCTGTACCTTGGTGACAGTGCCGGACCAGCAGGCTACGGCTACGCTCAGGCACTGGCAACGCAAGCGTACGGCTTCAACAACCTCATGGCCGTGGTGAATCCGAACTTGGCGTGCAAACCTTCGACGGCCATGATCACGAAGGTTGAGACGAACAGCCGCGAACGGGCCAACCAAATGTTCGGCCCCGCTCAGAGTGGAGTGGCCGACGCAGTGGTTGATTGCCTCGAGCACGGCTTCTTCCCAGAGAATGTCGTCAATGATCTGGTCTGCGTGGTTGGTGTTTTCATTGACCCAAACGCTGGCGCAGCTCGTGTTGGCAACAAGGTGGCGTACGATCGCGATGGTCATCAACTGCCACTGATTGGTGAAGAGGCGGAAGACAGCAATCATCGGATCTACGCACTCAACTACGTCAGCATGGTCGCTGCTCTGTTCATGGCGGTGACTGGTGGTCGCACACCGAAGTCGATCATCGAAGCCAAAAAGGCCAGCCCTCATGTTCTGCGCGGCTTCAAACCGGTCGCCTAGTCGGCTGGCCGTAACTTGATTCCATTCCCTAACCCCTAACCCAAAAGGCGAGTCCCGGTGCTGCGCAGACAGTACCGGGATTTCGATGTGCCCTGTATTCCTGTTTCCATATTCTCTATTCTGCTCCCGTGTCGCTGCTTCCCGAACCTATCCGTAAGGCCATCGAAGAATTCAGTAAACTCCCGGGCATTGGGCCCAAGAGTGCCGAACGCTTAACGTTCCATTTACTGCGTAGCTCCAAGGCCTCGCCCGAGGCACTGGGCAAAGCTCTTGCCGAACTCAAAACCAATTTGCTCTACTGCGAGCGCTGCCAAATGGTGAGTAGTTCGCCACTGTGTTCAATTTGTAGCGACCCCGGCCGCGATGCCACAACTATTTTAGTGACCGAAGATCCGCTGGATGTTGTAGCCTTTGAAAAGGCGAGTTACAAAGGCCACTACCATGTGCTACATGGTGTGCTGTCGCCCATCGATGGCATGGGGCCAGAGCAACTGCGCCTGCGCGAGCTTATTAAGCGTATAGAGGCCGGTGGTATTACCGAGCTCATCTTGGCTATGAACCTAACCATCGAAGGTGAGGCTACGGCTAACTACATCCGTATGCAGGCTAAAGATCGAGTGCCAAAAATTACCCGTATTGCCCATGGCTTGCCGATGGGTGCTGATATCGAATTTGCGGATCAGGTCACACTCAAAGAAGCAATTTTAGGGCGGAGAGCGTTGTAATGTTGGTAGAGGGATCGTGAGACTGTGATTCCTTTTTTGAGTGAACAAAAACTTAATTGTTTGTCACTTTCTTGTCTACCAGACAAGAAAGTAACCAAAGAAGCTCACCAAAAAAGAGCGCGCCTACCGCCATCCCATTCGCGAATGGGATGGCAATCCCACACCCGCGCGTATTTTCAGTTCCCACCCCTGAAGTAAAAAGTATGTAAATAAGCATGTAGACAGAAAGAAGCACAGAGCGGGCGGTTTGCGCGCCACGGGGGGTGAAGGGGAGGCTCCGTTTGGCTTTGCTCGAGCAAAGCCGTCGACGAAGCACTGCCGAATGCCTGTAGGCAGTGCGTAGAAGACCCGGAGCCGTGGTGGAGTGGGTATTGGCGCGCAGGTGTTTTTGGTTACTTTTGTCACCGGACAAAAGTGACAATGCTAATCAGATTCTTGGACGGTGCTGACCAAGAAAGGAAAAGAGCCTACTTATCTATTGGGCAAGAACTTATAAAGAACCGAATCTTTTAGCCTTTCAAAAATTGACAATAAATAGTATTTAGTTTATAAATTCAATGAATGCGCATTCAGGAAATGTTGCCAGCTCCGGTGCAGATTGTTTCGCCTTGGCCAGCCCGCGAATGCCGCGAGGCCATGGGTATGACCATTGAGGAAATTACGGAGCGTGTACGTAGTTTAGTATTTCTGAAGTGTGGAAAAATCCACGATATGCCTTTACCTCAATATCGCTTTTTTAATTGTCCAGATGCCGGAAGTAACATGCTCTGTGGGCACTTAAACGATGATACAGAAATTGGCAAAAACGCCGGCCCACGATTTTTGGCAGCTATTTGGGTAACGGCCGCCTTACAAAAGGTTTCTTGGTATGTGGCGGATCAGCAGCGCAAATTGTTCACTGATACTGCCGAATACCTCCGTTGTGCCGATGATTCGGCGTATGTGATACACCGTGGTTTTTCGGAGCAAGGTATAGACAATGGTTGGCGTGCCTTACCTCAAACGCGTGTGCTATATGATCAGGCACTGGCCGAGGGGCGCAGTCCATTTACCGTGATTCATCAATTTGAAGCTACGGCTGAGCCGCCTTTGCGCCAGTTGCAGGCGGAGGTATTGCGAGCTTTAGAGAACTCTTAATATGCAGATTCGCGATGCACTCTTATCTGGCTTGGAAACAATTGATCCGCCTTGGCCCAAGGATGCTTGCGCAGAAGTTTGCGAGCAGAGCATTGAGGGGCTGACTGCCTGGGTACGTGGCTTGGTGTTTTTGCGCTGTGGCAAAATCCACGATAGTACTTTGCCATCTTTTTCGGCAGCGACGTGTGCAGACTTAGGGCAAAATTTACTGTGTGGACATTTGCTCGATGGTCCACGTGGCCGGGAGCTCCTTGGACCAAAATTTGTAGCGGCTATTTGGGCTGCCAGAGGATTAGGCCAAATCAGCCCTAGTAGAGCTGAAGTCTTGCGTAATACATTTTTTGATGAGGCCGATTACTTACGATGCGTAGATGATTCGGCTTACTTGATGTATCACGGTTTTTCCGAATTAGCTCGCGGCGTGGCGGTCCAAGCATTACGTACTACTCGCCGTTTATACAATGATGGGCGTGAGCAGGGGAGAACAACGCTTACGGTGATTCAAACCCTCGAAGCCCAGGTTGAGCCGCACATGCGGGCCATACATACCGAGGTGTTACGGGCACTCGAAACAGCGATGAGTTCGACTAGTGTCGAAACGCCCGCGTGCCAGTAAGTACCATAATCAAGCCGAGCTCTTCGGCTTTTTTAAAGACTTCGGCATCACGAATAGATCCACCTGGTTGGATAATGGCGCTAATGCCTTGCTTGGCTGCCTCTTCTACCGAATCGGGGAAGGGGAAGAAGGCATCGCTAGCCATGACAGAGCCTTTCGCGCGTTCGCCCGCGCGTTTTACGGCGATCCAGGTGCTATCTACCCGGCTGGTTTGGCCACAGCCAATACCTACTGTTACGTTATCTTTGGCGAGCACAATGGCGTTGCTCTTAGCGGCTTTTACGGCGCGCCAGGCGAACAGTAAATCGCGGAGTTGTTCAGGTGATGGGCGCTTGGTAGTAGCAAATGTAATATCAGCTTCGGTAATGGTTTTGGCATCGGCGTTTTGCACTAACATGCCATCTTGGACCGAGCGGTAAATCACTTGTGCATTGCGATCAGCTGGGGCCACTTGGGTGATCACACGGATGTTCGGTTTTTGGGTGAGGATTGTTAAGGCTTCCGGTTCGTACCCGGGAGCGACTACTACTTCAACGAAAATTTTCTGATCAATAATTTTCTGAGCGATCACGGCCGTACAAGTACGGTTGAGACCAATAATCACACCAAAAGCGGAGAGGCGATCGGCATCGTACGCGCGCTGGAACGCCTCGTTAATATCGCTGTGGCTAGCAATACCGCTGGGGTTGGCGTGCTTCACTAAAACCGCTGTAGGATCAGTAAATTCCAGGGCCGTGCTCCAGGCACCATCGGCATCTAAAATGTTTAAATAACTGAGTGGCTTCCCCTGGTGTAGGGTTCCCCATGAGTGCACCAGCGTGCCTTCGGGTGGAGGAGTGGCAAGTGGCAAAGTGACTGCCTCGGAAGCACCTGTAAACACGCGGTAATACTTGCCCCACTGGTGTGGGTTTTCGCCATAACGGAGTTGCTGGCCGCCCGTGAGCATAGTGCCGCTGTACTGGCCACCAGAAAGTGTTTCGGCAATGAGAGCATCGTAACTAGCGGTATGTAAAAACACTTTGTGTGCCAGCTGCTGACGGAGTTCCAAGCTCGTCTCGCCACTCTGCTCAATTTGGCTGAGTGCCAACGCGTAATCGGCAGGGTCGCAGAGTACAGTAACACTGTTATGATTTTTGGCCGCACTGCGGAGCAATGTGGGTCCGCCAATATCGATTTGTTCCACTAACTCACTCCGTGTGACGTTGGGCTTTTTGGTCGTCTCGCGGAACGGATATAAATTCACTACCACCATGTCGATGTTGGGTACACCCAACTCAGCTGCCTGCTCGCAATCGATTTTCTCCTCGCGGCGGTAGAGCACACCCCCGGTAATAACCGGATGCATCGTCTTCACTCGGCCCCCAAAACACTCAGGAAACTTAGTTAAAGACTCTACGGCAGTCACGGCTACCCCCTCGTTGCGGAGCAGGCGCTCGGTACCGCCGGTGGCGATTACTTCCCAACCAAGGGTCGAAAGTGCTCTTGCCAGAGCCACAATTCCAGATTTATTGGATACGGAGAGGAGAGCGCGTTTGGTCATAGAGGATCAGAGTGTACAGCAGATGATTTTTTTGCTACAATAGTGAGATTTACAAATAACAATTTGCCAGAAGCAGTAGCCACTCTAGAACCGGCTCCAGTTGCTCCAGCCCCAGCGCCTGCCGCTACAGGGAAGCGTGTGCTGATTGTAGAAGACGAACGTCCGCTTGCCCATGCCTTGCAGCTCAAAATGACCAAAGAAGGCTTTGCCACCAAGGTGTGCTTAATGGGTGACGAAGCGCTTAAAGAGGCCATGGGCGGCCCGTACGATTTAGTACTGTTGGATTTGATTATGCCCGATATCGATGGCTTCGTTTTGCTCCAACAATTACGTGATCGCGGTATCAACACACCGGTGGTGGTACTTAGTAATTTAGGCCAAGACGAAGACCGTGCTCGCGCTATGTCGCTGGGTGTTAAAGAATATTTCGTCAAAGCCAACACACCTATTCTCGAAATCGTTAAACAAACTAAAACCATTCTTGCGTAGCTTATGCCACTCATTGATTCCGAACTCGGCAAAATTCTGGTTGAACAGGCGTACTTAAGCGAAGAAGAACTCGCCAAGTACTTAGCCGAGAGTCAGCACCGTCATGTGCCTCTTGTTACGGCTCTCTCTGAATCTGGAATTATTACCAGTGATCTCGTGGAGTCGGCTGTGGCTGAGCACTACGGCCGATCGTTCTTAGATATTAAAGTTCACAACCCCACGTCGGACGTTGTGACCACGCTGCCGGAAGATATCGCTCGTGCATATTCTATTTTAGTAGTGAGCCGTGCTGGTGATGAAACGATCATTGCTGTTTCGGACCCAAGTAACAGCTTTGTGGAAGAGGCCGTGCGCTTAAACTTGGATCAAACCGTGCCCATGTTCCCCGCTAAAGATGAGGGCATGAAGCTACGTGCCGAGGCCGTAAAAAACGCTGCCCCTTCGCCTAAAGCCGGCATGTCGCTCAGTGGCAACAAGACGGCAGCAGCCACAGGCGATCGTAAGCCTTTTGCTGGAAAAATTACCTTCCTCTATGCCTCGCGTGCAGCTATTGAGCCGTTCTATAAATTCTACCGCAAGCCGCTAGCAACACGTTTCCAGGCCATCATCAACCAGCAGCATAAGGTGGTGCCAGAACTGATTACCGAAATCTTTAACGATGCCATCGAACTCCGCGCGTCTGATATTCACATGGAACCACAGGAGACGATTGTGGTGGTTCGCTTCCGTGTGGACGGTGTGATGCACGAAGCCGGTCGTATTCCCAAAGACTATTACGAAGGAGTGGTAAACCGTATCAAGATCGAATCGAACATGCAGATCGATGAACACTTCCAAGCGCAGGACGGAGCGATTCGTTTCCAGCCTCGCTCTGGTGGCAAGATTGATATGCGTGTATCTATTGTGCCGGTGGTGGATGGCGAAAAGATTGTATTACGTATTCTTTCGGAATACGTACGTTCGCTCACGCTCGAAAGTTTGGGCTTTAACGCCGAATACCGACGTATTATCGAAACAGCGGCTCACAAGCCATTCGGAATGTTAATCACTTGTGGACCAACTGGTGCTGGTAAATCTACTACGCTCTACGCGCTTCTGAAGATGCGTAACTCGCCCGATGTGAACATCTCCACTATTGAAGATCCAGTGGAATATAAGCTACAAGGTGTGAACCACATTCAGGTGAATACCGATACCGGTCTCACCTTTGCTAAGGGTCTGCGCGCTCTTGTGCGTCAGGACCCGAACGTGATTCTGGTAGGAGAGATCCGTGATGGTGAAACCGCCTCCATTGCCGTGAACGCCGCGCTCACTGGACACTTGCTCTTCTCTACCATCCACGCCAACGACTCTGCCACTGCCGTCCCTCGTTTGCTCGAAATGGGAGTAGAGCCGTTCTTGCTGGCTTCCACGCTCGAAGTGGTTATCGGTCAGCGTCTTATTCGTCACATCTGTCAGCAGTGTCGCTTTAGTTACTCCATTCCTTTGGAGCAGGCACACAAGCTCTTCCCGGGTGCCGATAAGTACTTTATTAAAAAAGATGATGTGCGTTTGTACCGCGGTAAGGGCTGCGAAGCTTGTGGTGGTACCGGGTTCCGTGGACGTATCGGTATTTACGAATTGCTTGTGGTGACACCCGAAATTCAGGAGCTCATTACCCACCGTGCCTCCAGTGCCGATCTGAACAAGCAGTGTTTGAAACAAGGTCTCAAGCTGCTCTTCGATGACGGTTTTGAAAAAGTGAAAGCCGGTATGACCACAGT